>NZ_JBHTMX010000048.1:0-18145 GCF_042679725.1 Methylopila musalis | reverse complement strand
CGCGGGCGCGGGCTGCTGGACGCGCTGGAGGCGCTGAAGGCGGACATGCTCCACGGCCGCGCCGGGTCGGCGAGCCTCGAGGCGCTGCGCGCGCTGCTGGCCGAGGCCGGCGAGACCACCGGCGACGCCGGTCTCGACGACACGCTCGCCGCCATCGATCTGCGCGCCCAGGTGGAGCTGGCGAAGCTGCGGCAGGCCGATCCGCGGCGCCCGTGACGGCGGCGCCGGCGGGCGATCTTAAGCCTCGAATTTGGTCAATCCAAAAAGATCATGTAATTTCAAACACTTCTCCGGTTAATTCCGTAATTGTAGACGGGCCGGTGTGTGGCTATAGTCCGCGCCGCTTGGCACCAGCGCAGCGGCATAGCCAGAGGCTGATCAATGAGCGTCGAGTTGGCGACTGACTACCGGCCGTCGGAAGAGGAGCCGTTCATGAACGACCGGCAGCGGAAGTATTTCCGCGCAAAGCTGCTCGACTGGAAGGAAGAGATCCTCCGCGAGAGCCGCGAAACCCTCGAGCACCTTCAGGATGAGAACCAGAATCATCCCGACATCGTGGACCGGGCGTCGTCGGAGACCGACCGCGCCATCGAACTGCGCGCCCGCGACCGCCAGCGCAAGCTGATCGCCAAGATCGACGCGGCGCTGGAGCGGATCGAGGACGGGTCCTACGGCTATTGCGAGGAGACCGGCGAGCCGATCTCGCTGCGCCGGCTGGAGGCGCGCCCGATCGCGACGCTCTCCATCGAGGCCCAGGAGCGCCACGAGCGCCGCGAAAAGGTCTATCGCGACGACTGAACGGCTCTCTCGAAGCCGCGACGTGTCCGAACGCAAAAAGCCCCCGGCGATCGAAGCGCCGGGGGCTTTCGCGCGTTTTGGGCGCGCCGTCGGCCGGTTCACGCCGCCTCCGTCAGCGGGCGCGCCCAGGGGGCGGCGGTGAGGCGGCGGACGAGGAAGTCGATCAGGACGGTGACGCGCGCCGGGCGGAAGGCGCCGGGCGGCGTCACCACATGCAGCGCGATCGGCGGCATGGCCCAGTCGGCCATCACCTCCTCCAGCCGTCCGGCCGCGATGTCGTCATGGACGATGAAGGCGGGCTGCACCGCGAGGCCAAGGCCCGCCCGGACGCTGGCGGTCAGCGCGTCGGCGTTGTTGGCCCGCAGGCGGCCGGACACGGTGACCGCCTCCTCCGCGCCCGCCCGGTCGAAGAAGCGCCAGCGGTCCCAGCCCGGCAGATAGGCGTAGCCGAGGCAGGAGTGGGCGGCGAGGTCGCGCGGGCGTTCCGGCCGGCCCATGCGCTCGAAATAGGCCGGCGCGCCCACCACCAGCCGTCGGACCTCGCACAGCCGCCGGGCCCGCAGGCGGCTGTCGGCAAGCGACGCGATCCGGAGCCCGACGTCGAACCCCTCGCCGATGAGGTCGATCTGCGCGTCGGCGAGGTGCAGGTCCACGGCGACGTCCGGATGGGCGGCCAGAAACTCCGGCAGGATGGGCGCCACATGGGCGAGCCCGAAGGACATGGGCGCTGCGAGCCGCACCGTCCCGCTCGGCGCCGCCGAGGCCGCCATGGCCTGCGCCTCGGCGCTTTCGCCGGCCCGGACGATCCGCTCCGCGTCCTCGGCCGCGCTTTTCCCGGCCTCGGTGAGCGACAGCCGCCGGCTGGTGCGATGGAGGAGGGGCGTCGCCAGCCGACGCTCCAGCCGCGCCACCGCCTTGGAGACGGTGGGCTTGGACAGGCCGAGATCCTCCGCGGCGCGGGCGAAGGAGCCGCGCGCGGCGACGCGGGCGAAGATGGCCCAGGCTTCGAAATCGGGCAGCATGAGAGGCTCCAGACGGAAACGATGAGTTTCCATCGTTTCCATTTATATCCTAGCGCCTCTCCTTATCTTGGCGGCAGGGAATTTTCAGCCGACCACGAAAGGGCTCCGCCATGACCGCGTCCGGCGTCCGCGCCTCCGCCATCCACCACGTCACCGCCATCAGCGGCCCCGCCGCCCGCAACCGCCGCTTCTACGAGGGCGTGCTCGGCCTGCGGCTGGTGAAGAAGACCGTCAATTTCGACGATCCCGGCACCTACCACCTCTATTACGGCGACGAGCTCGGCCGTCCGGGCTCGATCCTGACCTTCTTCCCCTGGGATCACGCCGGTCCGGGCCGGGTCGGGATCGGCGAGACCTCGCGCACCTCGTTCCGGGTGCCCCGCGCCTCGATCGGCTGGTGGACGCAGGCTCTGGTGTCGGCCGGCGTCCCCCATGACTCGCCGGTGGTCCGGTTCGGCGAAACCACGCTCGCGTTCAAGGACCCGGACGGCCTCGCGCTCGCCCTGGTCGGCGTCGACGGGGCCGAGGGCGAGCCCGGCTGGGACAGCGCGAGCGTTCCCGCCGAGCACGCCATCCGCGGCTTCCACGGCGTGACCCTGCTGCTCGCCGACGGCGCCGCCACCGGCGCGGTGCTGACCGACGTGTTCGGCCAGACGGAGGTGGGGCGCGAGGGCAGCGTCATCCGCTACGAGGCGCCGGGCGAGGCCTACGGCCGTTTCGTGGACCTGCACGTGGCCGGCGGCTTCCTCGCCGGCCGGCAGGGCGCGGGCGGCGTGCACCATATCGCCTTCCGGGCGGCGGACGACGCCGCGCAGGCGGCGATGGCGCGCAAGCTCGCGGCGGATCACCGGATCGCGGTGACGGAGCAGAAGGACCGCAACTACTTCCGCTCGGTCTATTTCCGCGAGCCCGGCGGCGTGCTGTTCGAGATCGCCACCGACGCGCCCGGCTTCGCCGTGGACGAGCCGGTGGCGACGCTGGGGCAGGCGCTGAAGCTGCCGCCGCAGCTGGAGGGGCTGCGGTCCCGGATCGAGGAAAGGCTGCCCCCGCTCGACTGAGCGCGGGCGGCTGCCCCGGTTGAGGCGGCGTCCGAACCGCCTCAACCGTCATGCCCGCGCCTTCGCGCGGGTATCCACGACTTTCCATGGGGCGAAAACGTCGACGCCCAAGTCGTGGATGCCCGAGATACGCTCGGGCATGACGGGAGCCGGGATCGCGCAATTCCAGAACTTCGCAAAAGCATCAATATCTTAACTCGAACCGAAGGAGGCCGCCATGAACGCGCGTGACCTGTCGTTCGTGCATGTGTTCCGCCCGGCCGAACGGCCGGGTTCGCCGCCCGTACTGCTGCTGCACGGCACCGGCGGCGACGAGACCGACCTGCTGCCCTTGGGCGCGGCGGCGGCGCCGGGAGCGGCGCTGCTGTCGCCCCGGGGGCAGGTGTTGGAGCGCGGGGCGCCGCGCTTCTTCCGCCGTTTGGCGGAGGGGGTGTTCGACGAGGAGGACGTGCGCCGCCGGGCGGGCGATCTGGCGCGCTTCGTCGCGGAGGCGCGCGCGGCCTACGGGATCGGCGCGCCGGTGGCGCTCGGCTACTCGAACGGCGCCAACATCGCCGCCGCCACCCTGCTGCTGCATCCGGAGGCGCTTGCGGGCGCCGCGCTGCTGCGGCCCCTGGCGGTGCTGGGCGATCCGCCCCGGGCGCGGCTGGACGGCAGGCCGGTTCTGAACCTGTCCGGCGTGGCCGATCCGATCGCCCCGCCCGACAGCGTGACGGCGCTCGAGGCCGCGCTCACGGCGTCCGGCGCGCAGGTGACGCGCGAGACCCTGTTCGCGAGCCACGGCCTGACGCGGGACGATCTCGTGTCCGCTCAGGCGTGGTTCGTCGGGCGGGTGGCCGCCGGCTGAGGTCTCGGCGGGCCGCCCGCGCCTCAGCCGGCGGCGAGGCGCTTCAGGGCGGCCTCGTGCAGGCGCTCGTCGCCGGAGGCGATGATCCGGCCGCCATTGGTGGCCGGGCCGCCGTCCCAGGTGGTGACCACGCCGCCGGCGCCTTCCACGATGGGGATCAGCGCCACGATGTCGAACGGCTTCAGGTCCGCCTCGATCACCAGATCCACATGGCCCGCCGCCAGCATGCAGTAGGCGTAGCAGTCGCCGCCCCAGCGGGTGAGCTTTGCGTCCACCGAGACGGCGTCGAACAGCGCGCGCTCCTCTTCGGTGAACATGGTGGGGGAGGTGGACATCAGCATGGCGTCTTCGAGCCGCGGGCAGGCGCGCGCGCGCAGCCGCCGCTCGCCGGTGCGCCCGCGCCAGGTGGCGCTGGAGCCGTCGCCGTGGAAGCGCTCGCCCACATAGGGCTGGCTCATCATGCCGTAGCAGGGGTGGCCGCCGCGGGTGAGGCCGATCAGCGTGCCCCAGATCGGCATGCCGAGGATGAAGGAGCGGGTGCCGTCGATTGGGTCCAGCACCCAAACGAACTCGGCGTCCTCGCGCTCGTCGCCATGCTCTTCGCCGATCACGCCGTGCTCGGGGAAGGTGTCCCGGATCAGCGCGCGCATCACGGTCTCGCCGGCCTTGTCGGCGGCGGTGACCGGGTCGAAGCCCTCGCGCAGCTTGTTCTCCACCCCGAGCGACGTCCGGAAGAACGGCAGGATCGCCTCGCCGGAGGCGGTGGCCAGACGATCCACGAAGGCGGAGAAGTCCACGGGCGTCATCAGCGGTCTCCCGAAGCGCCGCCGAGGGGCCGACGGCCGGCGCGTCGAGAAAGCGCGAAAGCGGTCGTTGGGCAAGTGCGAGGGCCGGGACGAGCAGGCGGATGCGCAAAAGAAATCGCCGGCAAGCGCGACGTAATGTCACGGCCGGCGACAGGTGGCCTTATGGCCTTGATTTTTGTGCGGCGCGGCCGCATCTTTTTGCGGTGCGACAAGCCGATCTCTGATCGTTGTCGCTGCCCTCCTTGGGCGTTTCCTCCCTAGACTTTGGCCGCCCTGCGCTTGCGCGGGCGGCCTTTTTTCTTCTTGCGTCCGGGGCAGGGCGGACATTGGCCGAGCCGGATCGGCTTTGCAAGCGTTTTTCGTATTGAGCGATAGCAGTATCGATTAAAACAATGTTCGAGCCCGGCGCCGCGTCACTCCGCGGCGAGGCGGCTCCCCCCGAGCGCCGTCAGCGGCGCCTCCGCCATAGCGTTCACAAAGAGGGTCAGCCGCGCGGCGACGTCCCGGAACACGGGCAGGCGGGCATGGACGCGCTCGTCCATGTAGAGGCCGCGATTCACCTCGATTTGCAGGGCGTGGAAGCCGCTCGGCGGCGCCCCGTAATGCTCGGTGATGTAGCCGCCGGCGTAAGGCCGGTTGCGGGCCACGGTGAAGCCCGCGTCCCGCAGGGTGCGCTCCGCCAGATCGACGATCGCGGGGCTGCAGCTCACGCCGTACCGATCGCCCAGAACGATGTCCGGAACCGGCTTGTCGTCCCGGACGCCGCCAGTGGAGGGCATGGAGTGGCAGTCCACCAGCAGCGCCACGCCATGGGCGCGGTGCGCGCGGGCGATCAGCCGCGACAGCGTGCGGTGGTAGGGTTTGTACAGGGTCTCGATGCGCGCCAGCGCCTCGGCGACGGGCAGGCGCCGGCCGTAGATCTCCTGCGCCTCGCCGACGATTCGGGCGATGGTGCCGAGCCCGCCCGCCACCCGCACCGAGCGGGTGTTGGCGAAGGGCGGCAGCCGGCCCTCGAACATGCGCGGGTCGAGCTCGTACGGCTCGCGGTTCACGTCGAGATAGGCGCGGGGGAACAGCGCCCGCATCAGCGGCGCGCCGGCCAGGGGGGCGGCTGCGAACAGCTCGTCCACGAACGCGTCCTCTGACCGGCGCAGGGCGCGCGAATCGAGACGGGAGGCCGCGAGGAAGCTCGGCGGATAGACCGCGCCCGAATGCGGCGAGTTGAACACCGTCGGCGAGGTCGGGTGGTCCGGCGACGCGATGTCGTAGGCCGGATCGGGCGCGTCGGGCAGGGCGGACTGCGTCACGGAGCGGAGCGGCCTCGAAAACGGCGGGGGGAGGGGGCTCGGAGCGTCATGTTGCCGATCCGTGACGCCGCTGTCCATGGCGGGGCGCGGGCGAAACGGTCTGTTTACCAGAGCCCGCGCTTATGGGATGACTCGTGACGATCGTCCGAACGCAGGATTTCTTCTCCCGTGCAACCGAACTCCAAGATCCTTCTCGCGGAAGACGACGACGACATGCGCCGCTTTCTGGTCAAGGCGCTCGAGAACGCCGGCCATGCGGTGGTCTCGTTCGACAACGGCCTCTCCGCCTATCACCGGCTGCGGGAAGAGCCGTTCGAGCTGCTGCTCACCGACATCGTGATGCCCGAGATGGACGGCATCGAGCTCGCCCGGCGCGCCACCCAGCTCGACCCCGACATCAAGGTGATGTTCATCACGGGCTTTGCGGCCGTGGCGCTCAACCCGGATTCCCAGACGCCGAAGGACGCCAAGATCCTCTCGAAGCCGTTCCATCTGCGGGAGCTGGTGAACGAGGTCGACAAGCTGCTGGCGGCGTGACGCCGCCGCGCGGCCTGCTGCCGCCGCTGATGCTGGTCGCGGCGCTGGGGCTCGGCCTCTCCGGCGTGCTGGACCGGCCGGGCTTCGAAGGCGTCGGACAGGGGCTGGTGATCGGGGCGCTGGTCTGCGCGCCGATCTGGCTGTTCGGCCAGCTGCGCAAGCGACGGGAGCAGCGGCGCGATTGATCGCCGCCACGACTTGCAAGCGCCGGGGCGATCCGATATAGCCCCCGTCACTCCGGGCCGCCCCGCAGCGGTTCGCGAACAGGTTTCCGGCTTCGCCGATTCGTCGGCGGGTCAGGGCGTGTAGCTCAGCGGGAGAGCACTACGTTGACATCGTAGGGGTCACAGGTTCGATCCCTGTCACGCCCACCATTCTGAAAGAGGCGGTTCCGGTCATGTCGGAGCCGCCTCTTTCGTTTTCAGATCCGGATATGATCGAGATGCCCGGCTCTCAGCCCGGCGGCCGGGCGCTCACAGCACGATGTGCTCGCTGAAGGCGGCGGAGGGGATCGGCTCCCGGAACTGCACGCCCACGCCCTTGTCGAAGGCGCGGACCACGGTGGCGGGGCGGCGGCCCGCCCGCACCACGGAGCCCACGAACGGGATGTGCGCCGGCTTCATCAGGATCGCCGCGCCGGACACCGACAGGTCCAGGATCAGCCCCGGAAACACCAGCGCCTCGCCGAGCCGCATCTCCACCTTGCGCTCGATCGGCACGATGCGCGGCGCGATCCGCTGGGCCTCCGCCAGCGCCGCCCGGTTGGAGTGCCATTCCAGGCTGGCGGCGAGCCGGGCCCGGCGGTCCTCGCGCACGTCGAGCCGCAGCACGAAGCCGTGGGGGATCAGCCGGTCCACCCAGCCGCGCAGGATGCCGATGTCGTTGAGGTAGCAGATGACGCGCGCGTCCGGCGTCATGGGCGGGGCGGCGATGATGACCGCCATGTGCAGCGACACCCGCAGCGCCTCGCAGGCGAACTCCTGCCCGTTCATCAGCATGCAGCGGCCGGGGATGGCGGCGTCCCGCTGGTCTGCGCCGGCGTCCAGCGGAGGGGTCAGGTCGAGCGGCTGCATGCGTCTGCCTGAAGGGGAGGGCGGCGCGGACCGGCGCCGTCGCCGCGCGGGTGGCCTTAGCCGGCGGATTCGCCCGCCAGTTTTGACGAAGCGCCCGGCCGCCGCATCAAAAATCGTCTCGTCCCACGGTCGCCTCCGCCGACCGCCTGAAACGGACGAAGGGCGCGCGGCGGATGGCCGCGCGCCCTTCGCGCCGAGGTCGTGACGGGCGGGGCGGCTCAGGAGCGGACGATCACGGAGTCCTTGGTGATCTCGGATAGCTTGGTCGCGCCCACCTGCTTCATGATGGTCACGAACTCCCGCTGCAGGATGGCGAGCACGGCGGCGACGCCCGGCTCGCCGAAGGCCGCGAGGCCCCAGCAGTAGGGCCGGCCGACGCAGACGGCGGAGGCGCCGAGGGCGAGCGCCTTCAGCACGTCGGTGCCGCGGCGGAAGCCGCCGTCGATCAGGATCGGGATCTGGCCGTTGGCGGCGGCCACCACCTCTGGCAGGGCGCGGATGGTGGGCTCCAGGCTCTCCTCGGCGCGGCCGCCGTGGTTGGAGACGATGATGGCGTCCACGCCGTGCTTGAGGGCGATCTCGGTGTCCTCGCGGGTCACGATGCCCTTCAGCACCAGCTTGCCCTTCACGATCTTGCGCAGCCGGTCCACGAAGTCCCAGGTCATGCCGGTGCCGTAGAGGTTGGTGACCTTGGAGACGTCCAGGTCGTCGAACATCGGCTTGCGGGAGACCTCGTTGGCGAAGCCGCCGGCGTGGCAGCCCTTGCAGTCGCGGGTGTCGTCGCGGCGGAAGCGGAACAGGGTCTCGGTGTTGCGGCCGCCCTGGCGGTCCACGGTCAGCACGATCGCCGGCGCGCCGGCGGCCTCGGCGCGCTTCACCAGCGCCTCGGTGACGGACCAGTCGTCGGTCGGGTAGAGCATGTACCAGACGGGGGCGCCGCGGGCCTCGGTGACGTCCTCGATCGAGGTGGAGCCGACCGTCGACAGGATGACGCCGTTGCCGGTCACCTTGGCGGCGCGGGCGACCGCGGCCTCCGCCTCCGGATGGAAGGCACCCTGGCTGGAAACCGGCGCCAGCAGGATCGGCGTCGGGTAGGTCTGGCCGAACAGCGTGACGCTGGTGTCCACCTTGCGCACGTCGATCAGGCGGCGCACCCGGATCGCGATCTCGTCGAACGCCTCGTGGTTGAGGCGCAGGGTGGCGTCGCCGTCCACGCCGCTCGCCAGATAGCCGTAATGGGCCGGCGGCAGCGCCTTCTTGGCGGCGGGCTCGAAGTCGAACACGTTCAGCGCCTGCTCGGGCGCGGTGATGATCCCGTCCACCGCCTTCTGCTGCGGCGCGCGCAGCACGTCGTAGCTCTGGGCCGCCGCCTCGCCGGACACGCCGGCGGCGAGGGCGCTCACCAGCGCGCTCATGGCGGTGGGGGTGAGGACCGGGCTTGCGGCGAGAAAGCGGATGAAGTTGCGGCGGTCGGTGAGCGCGGCTTCGGACGGAGTCCGGATGTCGAGTTCGTTCATAGGTCTTCCTCCAGCATCGATCGGTCGCGCCGCGAGAGAGCCCCCAAAGAGGACCGCGGCGGGTCGCAAACGCTGAGCCGGACCCGGACCCGGACGGACGCAGCTGATCATCGGCTTATACGACGAAAGTCGTACGAGGAAGCCTGAGTTAGAAAAACTCTAGCTCAGGAACGGGGGGTGAGCCAGAAGGTCGCGCATGGGCGCGGCGCCCGACCTTCGTTCGGGCGTCGGATGTATCGGTAGTCTGGAGCGAGAGCGTCGACGGACGCGGGCGGTCAGGCCCGGCGGGCGCGGCGGATCACCAGCAGCGCGATCACGCCCCAGAACGTGAAGAACACGATGTTGAACCAGGGCACGATCGTCACGTCCGGCTCGGCGCGCCGGATGTTGATGATGTTAGGGAACATGGAGAACATGTTGATGCGCCAGCCGTAATAGGTGACGACGGCGGTGCCCCGGTCGTTGGCGATGGCGGCGGCGATGGCCTGCTCGTCGGCGCTGTCGAACTTGAGGTAGAACGGAAAGCCCCAGCCGGTGTCCTCGTTGCGGTAGACGCGGGGACGGTCGGTCTTGACGGCGGGGTCCGCGCTCACGCGCTCGGCGTAGACGTAATAGACGTCCCGGCCGGTCTGGGGCCGGTCGCCGCCCTGCAGCGGCTTGCCGGACATGTCCACGCGCCGGTTCTCGACGCCGACGATGCGCACCACGTCGTGCCGCGGCAGGTAGTGGTGCAGGAAGGCCGCGCCCGGCAGCACCGCGCACAGGGCGATGACGGCGACGATCAGGCGGGTGCGGTTGAACATCGGGCGGGAACTCCAGCGGGGACGCGTGGATTATCTGGTCTTCCCCGCCGGGATTGCAATCGCCCGCCGCGCGCTCAGACGCCGCGGAAGGTCAGCAGCCGGTGGCCCACATAGCTGGTGGCGGCGCCGATGCCGATGGCGGCGGCGTGGGAGATCGGCTCCACCCACAGCGTCCAGCCGAGCGCGGGCGCGAGATGCCGCGCGAACAGGACAGTGAGCAGCCACACCTCCACCGCGCCGACCGCGTTCACCACCAGGAACTTCCAGAGCTGGGAGCGCGCGTCGCCGGTTTTCGCCTCGAACACGAACAGCCGGTAGAGGAAGAAGCCCACCACCATGCCGACGCCGTAGGCCGCGAGCACCGAGGCCTCGAACGGCATGATCAGGTTCAGCGGGAAGCGCGCCGCCCAGTTCACGAAGGCGGCGAAGCCGCCGGCGAGCAGGAAGCGGCCGATGCGCCGGAGTTCGGCCGGGGTCATGCGGGCGCGCAGGGCGGGCGGCAGCGCCGCGGCGAGGAGGGATGCGGGCATCGCGGCCTCACCAGAACCGGCCGACCGGCGCGACCGCCGCGAGGAAGGCGAGGCCCATGATCCCACCGAGCGCGATCGAGGCGCGGTCCCGCACCGCGAAGGCCACGGGATCGTCGTGCAGCTCGTCGCGGCCGGACAGCACCCAGACGCGGCCGAGCCACAGGAACAGCACGCAGGGGAACACCCACAGCGCCTGCGGCGACTGGTACATGCCGGCGGGGAACGCCTCGTTGAAGATGTAGAGCACCATGACCAGCACCGCGGACATGCCGGTGGCGGTGCCCATGCAGATCAGGAACGGCACGTCCGCCGCCACATAGCCGCGCCCGCTCGCCTTGGTGGCGCCCGACTGGGCAACGCGCGCCATCTCGGTGTGGCGCTTGGCGAAGGACAGCGACGCGAAGATGAACATCGAGAACACCAGCAGCCAGGGCGAGCCCGGCACGCCCGCGAGCGCGACGCCGATGACGAGCCGCAGCGTGAACAGCGCGGCGAGGGTGAACACGTCCAGCACCGCGACGCGCTTCAGGCGGAAGGAATAGGCGAGGGTGACGACGAGATAGGCGGACAGCGCCGCGAACACGCTCCACGAGATCAGCGCGCCGCCGATCAGCGCGACCGCGATCCCGAGCGGCGCCGCGATGAGCCCGGCCGCGATCGGCAGCCGGCCGCTGGCGAAGGCGCGCTCCCGCTTCGACCAGTGGCGACGGTCGTCGTTCAGGTCCCAGAGGTCGTTCAGCGCATAGGTCGAGGAGGCGAGGATCCCAAGCAGCACGAAGCCGACGGCCACCACGCCCCAGGTGTTCGGATCGAGCGCCTCGCCGCCCAGCACCATGGGCACGAACACCAGGGCGTTCTTGGCCCACTGGTGGACGCGCGCGGCCTTCAGCACGGTCTTGAGACCCGCCTTCGGCCGGGGCAGCACCGCGAGCGGCGGGCGGATGGCTTCCGCCGCCTTGAGGGTCGAGGCGGAGGCGCCGACCACCACGCTTTCCTGCGCGGCGCGCCACACCGGCAGGTCGGCGGATGAATCGCCCGCATAGGCGAAGCCGCCGGGGAAGCGGGCCCTGAGCGCGGCGGCCTTGGTCTCGCCCTTCAGGTTGGAGACGCCGTCGCTCGCGATCAGCCCGTCCACGAAGGTGAAGCGGCGGGCGAGCGCGGCGGCGGCCATGGCGTCCGAGGCGGTGGCGATGTGGACCTCGCGGCCCTTGGCGCGCTCGGCCTCGATGAAGGCCACCAGCTCCTCGTTGATGGGCAGCGCCTCGGCGTCGAGCTCCACCCGCTCGGCGAGCTTGCGTTTCAGCGCCGCGCGGCCGCCGACGAGCCAGACCAGCAGCAGCACGATGCGGAGCGGGTTGCCCCGGAGAAAGGCCAGCGCCTGCTCGGCGAGCAGGTCGCCGCGCAGCAGCGTGCCGTCCACGTCCACGGCGAGGGGAACGAGCGGCTTCTCCGGCATGGCGTGGGAGGCTCCTGTCACGAGACTGATGGGTGCGGTCGCCATGATGTCTCCGGTCCGCCGG
The DNA here is from genome assembly GCF_042679725.1 of Methylopila musalis. Lineage (NCBI taxonomy): Bacteria > Pseudomonadati > Pseudomonadota > Alphaproteobacteria > Hyphomicrobiales > Methylopilaceae > Methylopila > Methylopila musalis. The sequence goes on along the minus strand of NZ_JBHTMX010000048.1, from coordinate 6,327 downwards.
GCGCCCCTCGACCGGGGCCGGACGCGCCGCGCGACGAAGGCGTGCGCGACGTTCGTTCATGGTGGTAATCGCGCTCCGGTTAAAATCCGCCCTATGTCCGCCGTGATTTTCCGTGCCATGTCTGCGCGCGCCCGCCGCCCTGTTTGATGTCGTTCGCGAAGGCATTGGCTGACATGTCCCGACCCACCGAGACGGACCTCGAGCCCGCAGCTCAGACGCCGCCGCCGCCCGAAGAGCGCGCGGGGCCCGGCGGCGGCCTTGTGATGTCCGACCAGCCGGCGGGCCAGAGCTTTCCGAAGCTGAGGGCGCTGGCCGCCCGCCTGCCCTGGCGCACCATCGGCGCGCTCGCCTCGCTTGGTCTGTTCGCCGTGGTGCTGGTGGTGCTCCACAAGCTGGTGGAGGAGGTGAAGCTCGACGACGTCAAGCTCGCCATCGCCTCCACGCCTTGGAGCACGCTCGGGATCGCGCTCGCCGCCACCGCCGCGAGCTATGTGGCGCTGACGGGCTACGACTGGTTCGGCATCCGGCACATCAAGCGCAAGGACGTGGGCTATCCGATCGCGGCGCTCGCCTCCTTCACCGGCTACGCGCTGAGCTACACCATCGGCTTCCAGCTTCTGGTGGCGGGCGCGGTGCGCTACCGCATCTACGCCGGCGCGGGGCTTGGCGCGGCGGAGGTCGCGGCCATCACCGCCATTTCGGCGCTGACGCTGTGGCTCGGCATCTTCTTCACGCTGGCGCTCGGCCTCGTCACCGAGGCGCCGGACGTCTCCCGGCTCGACGGCCTGCCGGTGTCGGTCAACATGGCGCTCGGCCTCGCCATCCTCGCGGCGCTCGCGGCCTATCTGATCTGGATCTCCCGCCGGGAGCGGGCGGTCACGGTGGAGGGCTACCGGCTGGCGCTGCCAGGCGTGAAGTCCACCGGCGCGCAGATCATCATCGGGCTGGTCGACCTGCTCGGCGCCTCCTTCGCGCTGTGGGTGCTGCTGCCCCCGAGCGCCGTGATCGCCTTCCCCACCTTCGCCGCGCTGTTCGTGGTGGCGATGACGCTCGGCATGCTGAGCCACGCGCCCGGCGGCGCCGGCGTGATCGAGGCGACCGTGCTGCTGGCGCTGCCGAACCTGCCGACCGACGCGGTGCTGGCGAGCCTGCTGCTGTGGCGGGTGATCTACTACCTGATCCCCTTCACGCTGGCGCTCGGCCTGCTGGGCGCCTCCGAACTCGCCCGCCGCAAGGGCTATTTCCACCGCGCGGGCGTCATGCTGGCGGCGGTGATGCGGCCCGTCGCGCCCATCGTGCTGGGCTCGGCGGTGTTCCTCGGCGGCATCGTGCTGCTGGTGTCGGGCGCGCTGCCGGCGGAGACCGACCGTCTCCACGTGCTGCGCTCCTTCGTGCCGCTGCCCTTCGTGGAGGCGTCGCATCTGCTGGCGAGCGTCGTCGGCGTGGTGCTGCTGGTGGTGGCGCGCGGCCTGTTCCGCCGGCTCGACACCGCCTACCGCCTCGCGCAGCTCCTGCTCGCCGCCGGCCTCGCCTTTTCGCTCGCCAAGGGCGGCGACATCGAGGAGGCGGTGGTGCTCGGCGTGGTGCTGTCGCTGCTCACGGTCAACCGGCGCGCCTTCTACCGCCGCGCCTCGCTGTGGGACCAGGATCTGGCGCCGGCGTGGCTCGCGGCGGTGGCGATCGTGCTCGCCGGCTCGATCTGGCTCGGCTTCTTCGCCTATCGCAACGTGGGCTACTCCAACGACCTGTGGTGGGAGTTCGCCTATCGCGGCGACGCGCCGCGCTTCCTGCGCGCGAGCCTCGCGGCCGGCGTCGCGGCGCTCGCCATCGGCCTGCACGCGCTGCTGCACCGGCCCTCGCGGCCGAAGTCGGAGGTGGCGGAGACCTCCGACCGGTTCGCCGACATCGTGGCCGCCTCGCCCCGGGCGGACGCCAACCTGGCCTTTCTCGGCGACAAGCGCTTCCTGTTCTCCGACGCCGGCGACGCCTTCATCATGTACCAGGTGCAGGGGCGGAGCTGGGTCGCCATGGGCGATCCCGTCGGCCGCGCCGACCGCACCTCGGAGCTGCTGTGGGCGTTCCGGGAGCTTGCGGACCAGCATGGCGGCTGGCCGGTGTTCTATCAGGCGAGCGCGGCGAAGCTGCCCACCTATCTCGACCTCGGCCTGTCGCTGTTGAAGCTCGGCGAGGAGGCGCGCGTGGACCTCGGCCGCTTCACGCTCGAGGGCAAGGCCGGCTACGAGTGGCGCTACGTGGACCGTAAGGCGACCAAGGAGGGCATCGAGGTCGAGATCGTGCCCCGCGACGCGGCGCGCGCGCTGCTGCCGGAGCTGAAGCAGGTCTCCGACGCCTGGCTCGCCTCCAAGAAGGCCGGCGAGAAGGGCTTCTCGCTCGGCTTCTGGTCGGAGCCCTATCTCCGCCATTTCGACATGGCGGTGGTGCGCCATGGCGGCCGCGTCGTGGCCTTCGCCAACATGTGGTACGGCGCGGACAAGGACGAGGCGACCGTCGACCTGATGCGCTACGCCCCCGACGCGCCCAAGGGCGTGATGGACGCGCTGTTCGTGCGCCTGATGATCCGCGCCAAGGCCGACGGCTATCGCTGGTTCAACCTCGGCATGGCGCCGCTGTCCGGCCTCGTGGACCATCCGCTCGGCCCCACCTGGAACCGGGTCGGCGCCTTCCTGTTCCGCTACGGCGACAACTTCTACAATTTCGAGGGTCTGCGGACCTACAAAGAGAAGTTCGATCCGGTATGGGAGCCCCGCTATCTCGCCTGTCCCGGCGGCTGGGTGCTGCCCCAGATCCTGCTGGACGTGACCTCGCTGATCGGCGGCGCGCCGAAGCGCGTCGAGGCGGCGCGGAGCGAAACGCCCGAGACGGAGACCGCCGCATGAGCCTTCGCGCCGCCGTTCTCGCTCTGGCGCTCGCGGGCGCCTGCGCGCCGGCCTTCGCCGACGATCTTCGCCGGGTGGTCTCCCGCAACGAGACGCTGGACCAGGTGCCCGTGGTGGCGCCGGTGGGGGAGCCCAAGGCCATCGTGGCGCTGATCTCCGACCTCGACGGCTGGACGCCCGCCCGCGCGGCGGAGGCGGAGGCGCTCGCGGGGCAGGGCGCCATGGTGCTGGGCGTCGACCTGCCGCGCTACCTTCAGGGGCTTGGGAAGGAGACGGAGGAGTGCCTGTTCCTGCCCGGCGACATCGAGGACTGGTCGCGCCTCGCCGGCAAGGAGCTTGGCCTCAAGACCTACCGTTTCCCCGTGCTGCTCGGCGTCGGCAAGGGCGCGGACATCGCCTATGCGGCGCTGGCGCAGGCGCCGGCCAACATGTTCTCGGGCGCGGTCTCGGTGGGCTTCACCGGCCGGATCCCGCTGCCGAAGCCGCTCTGCGACGGGCCGGCGACCGAGACCCGCGACGGCGCCGATCTGGTGCTGGGCGCCGACACGCCGGGCGGCCTCAAGGGCGAGTGGCGCGTGCTGACCAAAGGCCCGGCCCCGCAGGCGGTGAAGGACTTCGTGGAGCCGCTGCCGACCGGCGACGTGGTGGAGCAGCCGGCCGACGCCGACATGGCGGCCGCCGCCCGCGACGCGGCGATGGACGTGGGCGGCGGCGATCCGGACGCGGTGGACGCCCTGCCGCTGGTGCTCTACCCGCCGACCGGCGCGACCCCGAAGGGGCTCGCGGTGGTCTACGCTGGCGACGGCGGCTGGCGCGATCTCGACAAGACGCTGGCCGAGGACCTGCAGCAGCGAGGCTTCGGCGTCGTGGGCGTCGACACCCTGCGCTACTTCTGGAACGAGAAGTCCCCCCGGGAGATGGGCGAGGACCTCGAAGCCGTCATCGCCCGCTACGGCCCGCAGTGGAAGGCGAAGAACGTGATGCTCGCCGGCTACTCCTTCGGCGCGGACGTGCTGCCCTTCGCCTGGGGGCGGCTGTCGAAGCAGGTGCGGGACGACGTGCGCCTGATCGCGCTGCTCGGCCTGTCCAAGACCGCGGATTTCGAGCTCAGCGTCTCCGGCTGGCTCGGGGTCGGCTCGGGCGAGCACGACGTGCTGAAGCCCGCCGCCGGCCTGCCCATGGAGCGGGTGCTCTGCGTCTACGGCAAGGACGAGCTGGAGGAGAAGGACAACGACGTGGCCTGCGCCACGGACGTCTTCCCGCCCTCGTCGCGGCTCGAGGAGCCGGGCGGCCATCACTTCGACGAGAATTACGCGGCGCTGGCCGCAAAGCTCGACGCGGCCTTCGCCGAGAGGATCAAGACCCGGACCGACTGACATGTGATGCGGAGCGGCGCATTTCTGTTGCGCCGCAGCAACATCGACCTCTATCGCGCCGGAAGAACTACGTTACACTACGTAGTCGTACAGGCGGCGCGACAGCAACACCGCGACAGAACGGCGGCGCCGTCTCGATCTTCAAGCGAGGAGACGCGCCATGCCCTATCTGGACAGCATCGACGACGTAAGACCTCCTTCCCTCGGCCAGCGGGTGAACCGCTTTCTGGGCGCGGCGCCGTCCGATCCGCTCGCCCGCGCCGACCAGGACATGGCCGAGGTGATCGAGGAGCTTCGCCGCCTCGACCCCGAGCCGATCGAAGACCTGACGCCGGCTGAGGCCCGCCGCCAGCCCACGCTCGCCGACGCGCTGAAAGCCCGCGCGGCGAAGCTCGGCGTGGCCCCGGTCGCGGGCGGCGTCGCCGTCCATGACGTGACCTACATGGCCGCGTCCGGCCGCCGCCCGGCCAGGCTCTACCGCCCGCGCGAGGCCGGCGGCGCGCTGCCGGTGACGCTCTACTTCCACGCCGGCGGCTTCGTGCTGTCGGACATCGACGGCTGCGACGCCGGCGCCCGCGCCATGGCGGCGCGGACCGGCGGCATGGTCGTGTCGGTGGACTACGCCCGCGCGCCCGAGCGTCCGTTCCCCGCCGCCCATGACGACGCGGTGGCGGCCTATCGCTGGCTGCTGGACGACGCGGACCGCATCGGCGGCGATCCGGACCGCATCGTGGTGATGGGCGAGGGCGCGGGGGCCAATCTGGCGCTCCACGCCTGCGTCGCCGCGCGCGATCTCGGCCTGCCGCCGCCGCTCCGGCAGGCGCTGGTGACGCCGCTCGCGGGCGTCGACATGGAGGCCGCGTCCTACGTGATCAACGCCCACGCCCGGCCGCTGGACCGGGCCATGATGGGCTGGCTGCTGGATCACGCGCTTCCCGACGCCGCGTCGCGCAGCGATCCGCGCATCGACCTGATCGGCCGCGCCGATCTCGCCGGGCTGCCGCCGGCCACCATCGTCACCGCCGAGATCGACCCGCTCCGCTCGGAGGGCTGGGCGCTGTCGGAAACGCTGCGCGAGAGCGGCGTCGCGGTGAATGCGGTGGATGTGGAGGGCGTCACCCACGGCTTCTTCGGCCTCGGCGAAGTGGTGCGCGCCGCCCGCCTCGCCCAGGACGAGGTCGCCCGCGACCTGATCTGCGCTTTCGCCCCCGACGAGCATTTCGCCCGCTTCGGCCACGCGCTCTGAACGATCGCCGGCCCGACGCTCACGTCACGGCGGCCCCGCGGGGCCGCCGTTTGTTTTGGCGCCCCGCCTCGTCTATGACAGTGCGCCCCGGCGCGCCCGCGCCTTCGACCCTTGCCAAGACGAGCCCGATGAACGACGCCGCCACCGATCCGCTGACCGAGATCCGCCGCGATATCGACCGGATCGACGAGGCGATGCACCGTCTGCTGATGGAGCGCGGCGCCGTGATCGACCGGCTGGTCGCCATCAAGCGCACCTCCGAGACCGGCTCCGCCTTCCGCCCCGCGCGCGAGGCCGAGATGATGCGCCGCCTCGCCGACCGGCACGAGGGACGGCTGCCGCTCGCCACCGCCGAGCATCTCTGGCGCACCATCATCGCCACCTTCACCCATGTGCAGGCGCCCTTCACCCTGCATGTGGAGCAGGGCTCCGACGCCCTCGCCATGCACGATCTCGCCCGCTTCCACGTGGGCTTCGACGTGCCGCTCACCGGCCACGCCACCCCGGCCCGTGTGGTCGAGGCGGTGGCCCGCGCCTCGGGCGATCTCGGTCTGGTGCGCATCGACGCCGAAGCCGCCGGCCCGTGGTGGGACGGGCTCGGCGCGGACGGCCCCCGGGTGATGGCGCGGCTGCCCTTCCTGCCGGCGGGAGGCCATCCGGCCCCGACGCCCGCGCTGGTGATCGCCCGCCCCGCCGGCGGCGCGGCCTCGTCCGAGGCGACCGTATGGGCCATCGGCGACGAGGACGGCCCGGACGTGGCGCTGCCCGCGGAGGCCGAGACGCTGTCGGTCGTGCATCGCGGCGGCAG
>NZ_JBHTMX010000047.1:0-18695 GCF_042679725.1 Methylopila musalis | reverse complement strand
CGTGCCGAGGCGCCCGTGGGCGGCCAGAAAGCCCGCGCCGTTGCGGCGGGAGCCGGCGCGGAACGCCTCGCACAGGGTCGTGGCCTCCACTTCGCGGTCGATGGCGGTGAGCGCCGCGCCGTCGTCGGCGGCGTCGAAGGCGCGCAGCAGCGCCACACGGTCGGCGGTCGCCCAGCGGTGGCGCAGCGCGCTCCCGATCACGGTTTCGAGCCGTTCGGCCGCCATGCCGCCCTCCAGAGCGGCAAGGCCTTCGAGCCCGTTCGAAAAGGCGAAGGCGCCGCTCGGAAACGCGGCGTCCGCCTGCCAGATCGCGAGCAGGTCCGCGATCACGCGGCCGCCGGCCCGGTCAGGAGCGTGCTCCGGATGCGCCGGCCGGCGAACAGGTTGTCGAGCCGCGCGTAATAGGTCTCGGCCGGGCCTTCGAGCGCGATCAGCAGGCTCTCGCCCTCGAAGCGCACGCGCCAGTGCAGGTTGCCGGCGTGGTAGCCGAGCTCGATCCCCTCCGCGATGGAGCTCGGCTGCAGCCGGAGCCAGCGCTCGACCTCGGCCCGCACCACGATGGCGCGCTCCTCATCGAGGAACAGCACCGCGCCGTCGAACAGCTTCTGGTCGCGGGGCAGGGCGATCGCCACGTCCTCGCCCTTCGGCGTCGTCACCCGCAGGCGGCGGCGGTCCATGTCGGCGCGGGGAATGACGATCTCGTCCACGGCGTCGTGGTGCTCGAGATGGTGGAGGCGGCGGTGAAGCGCAGGTTCGGCGCGGTCGCCGACGACGCGGTCGATGTGCAGCATGGGAAAGGGCCCGGAAGAGGCGCGGCGGCGCGCGGGGGAGGGGCGCCGCCGCGCCGCGGTCAGCGGTGGGTGGACGCGGCGGTGGGCAGGCCCTCGATCGGGCATTCGTCCACGCCGACCGTCGACCGCGTCATGGCCTCCACCATCTCGCGGGTGCCCTCGGGATCGGTGATCCAGCGCTTGTAGAAGTCGTAGGGGCAGGCGGCCGCGCCCTTGTCGCCGTCGCCGGAGTTGATCATGCCGGTATAGCCCCGGTGCAGCAGCTTGAAGAGGTGGTTGCTGGACTGGCCGGTGCGGCGCGCGTCGCGGATCAGCGACACCGAGAGCTGGGCGAAGTTCACGCCGTTCTCCTCGGTGCCGCACTCGCCGAGCGTGCGGCCGTCGAAGCCCACGATCGCGGAATGGCCGAAGTAGGAGTAGACGCCGTCGAAGCCGGTGGCGTTCGCCACCGCCACATAGGAGTTGTTGGCCCAGGCCATGGCCTTCGCCATGATGATCTGCTGCTCCTTGGCCGGATACATGTAGCCCTGGCAGCGCACGATCAGCTCGGCGCCGCGCATGGCGCAGTCGCGCCAGATTTCGGGATAGTTGCCGTCGTCGCAGATGATGAGGCTGATCTTCAGGCCCTTGGGGCCCTCGGAGACATAGGTGCAGTCGCCCGGATACCAGCCCTCGATCGGCGCCCAGGGCATGATCTTGCGGTACTTCTGGACGATCTCGCCCTTGTCGTTCATCAGGATGAGCGTGTTGTAGGGCGCCTTGTTGGGGTGCTCCTCATGGCGCTCGCCGGTGAGCGAGAACACGCCCCAGCATTTGGCCTTGCGGCAGGCGTCGGCGAAGATCTCCGTCTCCTCGCCCGGGATGACCGAGGCGGTGTCGTACATCTCCTTGGAGTCGTACATGATGCCGTGGGTCGAATATTCCGGAAAGATCACCAGATCCATGCCCGGAAATCCGGCCTTCATGCCCACCACCATGTCGGCGATGTTCTTCGCGTTCGCCAGAACCTCCGCCTTGGTGTGCAGCCGGGGCATCTTGTAGTTCACCACCGCCACGCCGACGGTGTCCTTGCTCGAGCCGATATCGCCGTGAATCATGTCCCTGTTCCCCTTGTGCCCGGGCGTGCGCGGGTGCGCGACGCTCCGTCGCCGCGGACGAAGGGCGTCCGCCGGCCTGCTGGTTTTCGATGTTTTTCTTCGACGCGCCGCATCCCGGCAGTCGGGCGGGCGCGAATTTACGGTTTCGCGCGCGACGTCGCTGTCGCCTGCGAATGAAAACAAAAAAGCCCGACAGTTCCTCGCGTGAGGATCTGACGGGCTACATCGCCAAACCGGTCCGACAACCCTGTGGACCGGGTGAAATCAGCGCGCCGCCGCTTCGCGGCTCGCTGATGGGGTCAGCTAATCATCATTGGTCTTGAAGTTCAAGAGCGCGTTCGCGTTTATGATCGCCGCGGCCAGCTCGCCCATGGGCACGCGCTTGGCCATGGCCTGCTTGCGGATCGACTGGAACGCCTCGTCCTCGGTGATGTCCTGGCTCGCCATCAGGATGGTCTTGGCCTTCTGGATCTGCTGCACGCCGGTGAGCTTCTGCTCCAGCTTGCGCAGGCGCTTGGCCTGGTCGCGGCGCTCGAACCAGAGCGAGCGGGCGAGGGCGATCTGGGTGAGCAGGCCGAAGGGCTTGATCGGGCGCTCCACCACCGCCAGCGCGCCGCTCTCCAGCACCAGCGCGAGCGTCGCCGGGTTCTCGTAGCCGACGATGGCGATCAGGGTGGGGGACGTGTCCTGCCGCGTCTTCAGCAGCTTCTGCAGCGCGTCGCGGTCCTCCTGCTCGATGGCGAGCAGCACCACGTCGGCCGCGCTCGGAAACGTGTCCGGCACCGGCCAGACGGTCTCCACGAAGCAGCCGATGCGGCGCAGGTGCTCCACCAGCTGGCGGCCCTCCGCGTCGCTCGGGTGGATGGCGTGGACCCTGAGGCCCTTGATGTCGCGGAGGATCTGGATCGCCATGGCCGCCGCGCCCTCAGCGTCCGTCCGAGGCGGGCGCCTCGACGAAGTCCGCGGACCAGTCGTCGAGCCGCTGGTCGACGCCGTAGGGGTCGGGCTTCACCCGGACGCCCGGGTTCCACACGATCTGGAACGCCCCGTCGGCGTCGATGCGCGCCACCCGCGGCCAGAGATAGGCGTGGTGGTTTTCGGCGTCGATCCGCACCCGGCCCTGGGGAGCGTCGAACTCGATCTCCTTGATCTCGTCCAGCACCCGGCGCGGATCGTCGGCGCCGGCGCGCGCCAGCGCCGCCGCGGCGATGTGGGTCTGGAGATAGGCGGCTTCGGCGGCGGAGGGGATCGGCGCCTGCGCGCCGTAGCGGGCGCGGTAGGCGGCGGTGAAGCGGCGGGCGGCCGGCGTGCCGAGCGTCGCGAAGAAGGTCGCCGCCGCGATGTGGCCCTCCGCCACCCCTGGCCGCATGCGCGCCACGTCCACCTCCGAGGTGGTCAGGCTCGCGATCGGCATGGCGGCGGAGGAGAAGCCGGCGTCCGCGAAGGCCTCGTAGAAGCTCGCGGTGGAGCGGCCGACGATGGTGGAGAAGATGAAGTCGGGCTCGTATTTGCGAATGCGCTTGATCAGCCGCGCCATCTCCGGGGCGTCCGCGTCCGCCTCCAGCGGCAGGTAGATCTCATCCACCACCTTGCCGCGCGACTGGACCACGAAGTCGCTCATCACGCGGTTGGTCTCGTACGGATAGATGTAGTTCGAGCCGACGATCAGCACCCGCTGGCCGTGCCGCGCCAGCATGTATTTCGCGAGCTGGAACGCGTTCTGGTTCACCACCGCGCCGGTGTAGATCACCTGCGGCGAGAACTCGAAGCCCTCGTAGAAGGTGGGATAGAACAGCAGGCCGCGATCGCCGTCGATCACCGGCAGCACCGCCTTGCGGCAGTTGGACATGTAGCAGCCGAGCAGCAGCCGCACGCCGTCCTGCCCGATCAGCCGCTCGGCCTCCTGCCGGAAGCGCTTGGGATCGGAGGCGCCGTCCCGCGCCACCGGCGCGATCGGCCGCCCGAGCACGCCGCCGGCGGCGTTGATCTCCTCGATCGCGAGCAGGGTAGCCTTGAGCTGGGCGGTCTCGATGTCCGCGGTCACCCCCGTGGTCGAAAACAGCACGCCGATCCGCCAGGGCTCGTCCGACACGTCTCACACTCCACGCTGCGCGTTCGTCACGCTGGCACTTGTGGCCCGCGCCGCGCCGCGCGGACAAGGGCCGGATCGCCGCAACGGCCGGTCAGACGGCGAGCTCCGCCCGCGCGCCGACCGCGGCGACGCCGGGCGTCTTCAGCACCGCGAAGGCGCCGAGGCACGGGTAGGTTCCGGGGCCGAACTCCGGCAGCTCGATGCGGTTGGCCTTGACCAGCCACGTGAGCGCGCCGGGAGCGGCCGGCAGCGCGCCATGGGCGAGCATGGGCACGGCGCAGCGGGGCGTCGCGCCGATGATCGAGAGCGTCGCGTCCGGCCCGACGCGCAGCTCCGCCCCGGCCCAGCCGTTCTCCGCGAAGGGGGCGAGGCCCGGAAGGTCCACCACCATGTTGGCGCGGTAGCGCTCCACCAGCACGCTGTCGTCGCCGAGCGCGTCGCGCACCGCGTCGAGGCTCGCGCGCAGCACAACATGGTACGGCGCGAAATCGAAGAAGCCGCCTTCGGGCGAGCCCTGCGCCAGCGTCAGATGGGTCGAGCCGGCCGCGCCGTCTTCGCCGAGCGCCAGCACCTCGTCGGGAATCGCCCGGTCGAGCGCGTCGTCGTCGGCCGCCTGCGCCGACAGCCGCACCTCCCGGCCGAGAAACGCGGACAGCCTCGCGTCGAGCGACGGATCGTCGAGCGCGACCGCGCCGCCGTCCGGAAAGCGGATCGCCCGGCCGCCGCCGTCGGCCTCGCTCACGCCGAGCTCCAGCATCCGGCGCCACAGCTGGGGCCGCTTGGCGCTCGCCACCTTGCCGCTCTCCACGTCGATGATGGCGAAGGCCCGGTCGCCGTCGACGCCGGCGGCGGTGAGGGACGCCTCGCGCAACGGCTCGCCCAGCACGGACTTCACCGGATAGCGCCACAGGGCGGAGACGGAGCCGACGGTCATGGCGGGGGCCTTAAAATGGGGCGGTCGGAGGGGGCAGGAACATGCGGCGCGCCGTCATGCCGGCGGCGGAAGCGTTCGTGAGGGGGACGGCTCGAACGGGAGGTGAGCGAACCTCTGGAAACGCGCCCCTCCCCTTGTCCCGGCCTTGAGCCGGGACCCAGAAACGCTTCCGTGTGAGAGTAAGGCGCGGCGTCCGTCGCGTGTCACCGGACGGCGTCGGGGGTCTGGGTCCCGGCTCAAGGCCGGGACAAGAAAAGGGAGGCGTGCGCCTTCGCGTGGCGTGAGGGCGCGCTACGTCGCGCGAAGGGGCGCATCCGCGCGCGCTCACGGCATGTGCCTCACGGCGACGGCGGCGGCGGCGGCGCGGTTTTCGACGCCGAGCTTCACGTAGATCTGCTCGAGGTGCTTGTTCACGGTGCGCGGGCTCATGCCGAGGATGTCGCCGATGTCCCGGTTGGACTTGCCGCGCGCGATCCAGAGCAGCACCTCCGACTCGCGCTGGGTGACGCCGAGCTTCTCCCGGAACACGGCGACCTGATCCGCGCCGCTCTCCTCGGTCACCCGCAGCAGGATCTCGTCCCGGTCGGCCCGGCCCACGAAGGCGATGGAGAGCGAGGCGCCGGTCGGCTCCAGCTTGACCGCGAGCGTGGACGGGTCCGGCCGGCCGTCCGGGCGGGCCGCGATCCAGCGGGAGATCGCCTCCGGCACCTTCGGGTCGGTGGTGTCGCCGCCGTCCGCGAGCGCGAGCAGCCGGTTGGCCTGCGGCGTGGACCAGACGAGGCGCCCGGCGGCGTTGACCGCGAACAGGTAGCGCCCGGTGGTGTCGAGCGCCGCGCGGGCGCTGCGGGACTTGCGGGCGTTGCCGATGTGGACCCGGATGCGCGCCAGCAGCTCGTCCAGCACGATCGGCTTGGTCACGTAGTCGACGCCGCCCGCCTCCAGCCCCTCGACGATGCGGTCGGTCTCCTTCAGCCCGGTCATGAACACGATCGGCACGTCCGCGAGCTCGGGGCGCCGCTTCAACCGCCGGCAGGTCTCGAACCCGTCGATGCCCGGCATCACCGCGTCGAGCAGCACCAGATCGGGCGCGGCGTGGCGCACGGCGGACAGCGCCCGCTCGCCGTCGGTCGCCACCAGCACCAGCATGTCCGCGCTTTCGAGCGCCGCGGTCAGCATGGCGAGCGTTTCGGGACTGTCGTCCACCACCAGGATGACGCTGCGGTCGCCGCCCTCAGACATCGCCGCGCTCCAGAGGCCGTTCGGGCTCCAGCATGGCCATGTAGCCGCGCAGGTCGAAGGCGCGGATGCGGTCGCGGGCGGCGGAGACGAAGGGGCCGGCGCCGAGATCCGCGCTTTCGAGCTCCATCAGCTTGGCTTCGATGCCGGCGATGTAGCCCATCTCGCCGAGCCGGGTCAGCTCCTCCACATGCCGGTTCGAGGGGCGGCGCATCGGCTCGTCCGCGGGGCGCGAGGGCTGCGAATCGGGCGCAGGCCGCTCGGTCACGAAGCTCAGCCGCAGCAGGCGCTCCACCTCGCCGAGCAGCGCCTGCAGGTCGATCGGCTTCGGCATGGCCGCGTCGTAGTCGGCGGGACGGCCGTCGAGCGGGGCGTCGCCGATGTTGGCGGACATCATGACGATGCGCGTCTCCGGCAGGTCGGCGCGCAGACGCCGCGCCGTCTCCCAGCCGGAGAGGCCGGGCATGGAGACGTCGAGCAGCACGAGATCGGGCGACCGGCTCGCGGCGATCTCGAGCGCGGTCTCGCCGTCGGTCGCGGCGATCACGGTGAAGCCGATCGGCTCCAGCGTGGCGCGCATCAGATTGCGCTGGTCGGCGTCGTCGTCGGCCACCAGAACCAGCCGGCGGCGGCCGAGATAGCCGATGACGCGCTCGGTCGGGGCGATCGGCGCGCGGGCGTTCGGCGCATGGGGCAGCATCAGCTTCACCCGGAACACGCTGCCGCGCCCGGCCGCCGTCTCCATCGTGATCTCGCCGCCCATCACCTCGGCCAGCAGCTTGGTGATGGTGAGGCCGAGCCCCATGCCCGGCTGGGGCTGGGACAGCGGCGACCCGCCGCGCTCGAACGGCTCGAAGATGCGCTCGCGGTCCTCCGGGCGGATGCCCGGACCGGTGTCGACGATCTCGAAGGTCGCCACCTGGCTGCGGTAGGACACGCGCAGCGTCACCTGGCCCTGTTCGGTGAACTTCACGGCGTTCGACAGCAGGTTGATCAGCACCTGCCGCAGCCGCTTGCCGTCGCCGCGCACCGCCGGCGGCAGCGCGGTCTCGCCCTCGAACACGAAGGCGACGCCCTTCGCCCTCGCCTGCAGGCGGAACATGTCCACGAGCTGGCCGAGGAACTCCCGGGTCCAGATGTCCTCGCGGGCGAGCTTGAGCCGGCCCGCCTCCACCTTGGCGATGTCGAGCAGGCCGTCGAGCAGGCCCGCGAGATGCTCCGCGCTGCGGCGGATCACGCGCACGCCGGTCTGGGCCTTGGTGGAGAGCCCGTCTTCCGCGTCCAGAAGCTGGGCGTAGCCGAGCACGGCGTTGAGCGGGGTGCGCAGCTCGTGGTTGATGCCGACCACGTAGCGGCTTTTCGCGAGATTCGCCGCCTCCGCCACCTCCTTGGCCCGCTGCAGCGCGGCGTCGGTGCGCTTGTGGGCCTCGATCTCCCGCATCAGAAGCGCGGTCTGGCGGCTCGATTCCTCCTGCGCGATCTCGCGGCTTTCATGGGCGAGCACGAACAGCCACGCCGCGACGCCCGCGATGATGGAGAGGATGAGGAACACCGCCCACAGCGTGCCCGCCACAGCCGCCGCCTCGTCCGGCGCTGTCTTGGCGGCGATGAAATGCACCAGCAGCAGAACGAGGCTCAGAATGCCGAGCAGGGTCGTGAACACGCCCGAGAAATGGGCGGTGCGGGTGTTGAGCCGGGCGATCCAGCGCTGGGGCAGCAGCGCCTTCAGCAGCGCCACGAACTGGGTCTGGTAGCGGGCGTGGGGCTTGCAGCCGTCCCGGCAGCGGGCGTCGATGGAGCAGCACAGCGAGCAGATCGCGCCGGAATAGACCGGGCAATGCGCCATGTCCTCGTGCTCGAACGCGTTCTCGCACACCTTGCAGGTGATCGACGGGCTGAGGCGCCAGTTGGCGCGGGGCTTGCGGGCCAGATAGTAGCGCCCGCCGGTCGCGATCGCGATCAGCGGCGCGGTCGCCATCGCGGTCGCGAGCGCCACGAAAGGCGCCAGCGCCTGCGCGTAGGCGCCGAACGCCCCGGCGTAGGAGGCCATGGCGGTCGCGGTCGCCACCACCATGGCGCCGACGCCGACCGGGTTCACGTCGTAGAGATGCGCCCGCTTGAACTCGATCCGCTTCGGGCTGAGGCCGAGCGGCTTGTTGATGGTGAGGTCCGCGACCAGCGCGCCGAGCCACGCCACGGCGACGATGGAATAGAGCCCGAGCGTGTGCTCCAGCGTCTTGTAGATGCCGGCCTCCATCAGCAGCACCGCGATGCCGACGTTGAAGAACAGCCAGACGATGCGCCCCGGATGGGAATGGGTCAGCCGGGAGAAGAAGTTCGACCAGGCGATGGAGCCCGCATAGGCGTTCGTGACGTTGATCTTCAGCTGGGAGACCACCACGAAGGCGGCGGTGAGCCCGAGCGCCGCGGCCGGCCACGACGTCACGTAGCTGAAGGCGATCAGGTACATCTGCGTCGGCTCGCCCGCATGGCTCGCGGGCACGCCGTGGGAGAGCGCGAGCACGGCCAGGAACGAGCCGATCATCATCTTGATCGCGCCCGGCACGATCCAGCCCGGCCCCGCGGCGAGCAGCGCCGACCACCAGGCCGCGCGGCCGCTTTTCCCGCGCTCCGGCATGAAGCGCAGGATGTCCACCTGCTCGCCGATCTGCGCCACCAGCGCGAACACCACGGCGCCCGCAGCCCCGGCGCCGAGCAGGTTGAGCGCGCCGCCATGGACGCTTGCGCCCTCGTAGCCGATCCACTGGGCGAGGCTCGCGTCGCCCTTGGCGGCGATGAAGATCAGCGGCGTGAGATGGAGCGCGATCCAGAGCGGCTGCGTCCAGACCTGGAACCGGCTGATCCACGAGATGCCGTGGGTCACGATCGGGATCACCACCACCGCCGAGAGCACGTAGCCGATGGCGAGGGGCACGCCGAAGCAGAGCTCCAGCGCCAGCGCCATGATCGCGGCCTCGATCGCGAAGAAGATGAACGTGAACGAGGCGTAGATCAGCGACGTGATGGTCGAGCCGATGTAGCCGAAGCCCGCCCCGCGGGTGAGCAGGTCGATGTCGAGCCCGTCGCGGGCCGCGTGATAGGCGATCGGCAGGCCGGTGAGGAAGATCAGCGCCGACACCACCACGATGGCGGCCGCGGCGTTCTCGAAGCCGTAGCTCAGCGTGATGGCGCCGCCGATGGCCTCCAGCGCCAGGAACGACACCGCGCCGAGCGCCGTGTTGCCCACGCGCACCGCCGACCAGCGCCGCGCCTGCTTCGCGGTGAAGCGCAGCGCATAATCTTCGAGCGTTTCGTTGGCGACGAACTGGTTGTAGCGCCGGCGCACGGGAACGATGCGGAGCCTGTCCGTCACGGACGCCCGTTCCTTTCCGCCCATCCGTCACATTCGGCCGCGACACAGCGCAAGGCGCCACCTCCTGATCGTCTCGCCGACTATGCAAGACTGCTGCCACGCCCGGAGGGTGGGCGCGGAACGCGGCGTCGCGTCCGTGTGGGCGCGTGTGACGCATCACCCTAACGAGCGCCGTGTGGCGGGCCATATACGTCAACCAACGTATATGCTGCGACGCAAAAATCGCGCGAGCCTGATCGTCGACAGCCAATCGCGGGGATTGGCCGACGGAGGGTTTGATGGCGGATCAAGACGACGCGCGCCATTCGCGGCTGCGCCGGCAGCTTCTCATGGGCATGGCGGCTGCGCCGTTCGCGGGCCTCCTGCCGCGGACCGCGTTCGCGCAGGCGCCGGCGACCTCGGCGGTGAACACCACCGGCCTCGCGGTGACCGACACGGAGGTCACCGTCGGCATCCTGCATTCCGCCACGGGCACGATGGCGATCTCGGAGACCGGCTCGATCCAGGCCGAGAAGCTCGCGATCGAGCAGATCAACGCCGCGGGCGGCGTGCTCGGCCGCAAGATCAAGTTCATCCAGGAGGACGGCGCGTCCGACTGGCCGACCTTCGCCGAGAAGGCGAAGAAGCTGCTGGTGCAGGACAAGGTGGCGGCCATCATGGGCTGCTGGACGTCCGCGTCCCGCAAGGCGGTGCTGCCGATCATCGAGCAGTACAACGGCATGCTCTACTATCCGACCTTCTATGAAGGCCTGGAGCAGTCCAAGAACGTGATCTACACCGGCCAGGAGGCCACCCAGCAGATCCTGGAGTCGCTGAACTGGGTGGTGCGGGAGAAGGGCGCTAAGACCTTCTACTTCATCGGCTCGGACTACATCTGGCCGCGCACGTCGAACAAGATCGCGCGCAAGCACATCGAAAACTTCATGAAGGGGACGAAGGTCGTCGGCGAGGAGTATTTCCCGCTCGGCCACACCCAGTTCAACTCCGTGATCAACAAGCTGAAGCTGACCAAGCCGGACGTGATCTTCACGGACGTGGTCGGCGGCTCGAACGTGGCGTTCTACAAGCAGCTCAAGGCGGCCGGCATCAATCTCGACAAGCAGCTCCTGATGACGATCTCCGTCACCGAGGACGAGATCGACGGCATCGGCGGCGAGAACATCGCGGGCGCCTACTCCTGCATGAAGTATTTCCAGTCTCTGGAGAACGACAACAACAAGGAGTTCGTCGCCGCGTTCAAGAAGATGTGGGGCGAGAAGACGGTCATCGGCGACGTGACCCAGGCCGCCTATCTCGGGCCGTGGCTGTGGAAACTCACGGTCGAGAAGGCCGGCTCCTTCGACGTGGACAAGATCGCCGCGGCCTCCGACGGCATCGAGTTCACCAAGGCGCCCGAGGGCTACGTCAAGATCCACGCGAACCACCACCTGTGGTCCAAGACCCGCGTGGGTCAGGCCCAGAAGGACGGCCAGTTCAAGGTGGTCTACGAAAGCCCCGAGCTCATTGAGCCGAACCCCTTCCCCAAGGGCTACCAGTGATCTGACGAGGCAAGGCGGCGCCGCATCCTGCGGCGCCGCCGCTTTTGTTTTGTGCCGGCGCGCGCGGGGCGTCGCAAGGTGGGGTGCGGACTATGTTCGGGGAATATTCGCTCGGCGATCTCGGATCGATCTTCGCGATGCAGGGCTTCGCGGGACTGATCCTGTTTTCCGTCTATCTTCTGATGGCGCTCGGCCTCGCGATCATCTTCGGCCAGATGGGCGTGATCAACATGGCCCACGGCGAGTTCATGATCCTCGGGGCCTACGTCACCTGGCTGACCTCGGTGTTCTTCGCCGAACACCTGCCCGCCCTGTTCGGAATCTACTTCTTCGTCGCCATGGCGCTCGCCTTCTGCGCGTCGGGGGCGTTGGGCATGCTGGTCGAGTGGGCCTTGATACGACGGCTCTACAAACGGCCGCTCGACACGCTGCTCGCCACCTGGGGCCTCAGCCTCATCCTGCAGCAGGTCTACCGCTCGGTCTTCGGCCCGCGTGAGGTTGGCGTGACGCTGCCGGACTGGATGATGGGCTCGCTCCCCGTCACCGAGATCATCGAAGTGCAGATCAACGGCCTGTTCGTGATGGGCCTGACGACGCTGATCACCATCGGCGTGTTCGTCATGATCTTCCGCTCGCGCTTCGGCCAGCAGATCCGCGCCGTGGTGCAGAACCGCCAGATGGCGGGCGCGGTCGGCATCGACACCGAGAAGGTGGACCGCCTGACCTTCGGCCTCGGCTGCGGCATCGCGGGCGTCGCCGGCTCGGCCTTCACCATGATCGGCTCCACCGGCCCGACCGCCGGCCAGCTCTACATCGTCGACACCTTCCTGATCGTGGTGTTCGGCGGCGCGGCCAGCCTGTTCGGCACCATCGCCTCGGCCTTCTCGATCTCACAGACCCAGTCGACGCTCGAATTCTTCCTCTCGGGCTCGATGGCGAAGGTCATCACCCTGCTCACCGTCGTCGCCATCCTGATGCTGCGGCCGCAGGGGCTGTTCACCCTCAAGGTCCGGCGCTGAGGAGCCCTGACATGAAACGCGCTCCCTCCTTCATGGACCGCAAGGACCTTCTCGCCCTCGCCGTGGTCGCGGCCCTGCTGCTGATCGTGTTTCCGCTGGCTCTGG
The DNA here is from genome assembly GCF_042679725.1 of Methylopila musalis. Taxonomy (NCBI): domain Bacteria; kingdom Pseudomonadati; phylum Pseudomonadota; class Alphaproteobacteria; order Hyphomicrobiales; family Methylopilaceae; genus Methylopila; species Methylopila musalis. Next base: position 6,510 of record NZ_JBHTMX010000047.1, on the reverse strand, counting down.
ACGGCTTCCGCCTCAACCTCGTCGGCAAGTACCTGACCTACGCCTTCGTGGCGGTCGGGCTGGTGATGTGCTGGGGCTACGGCGGCATCCTTTCGCTCGGCCAGGGCCTGTTCTTCGGCCTCGGCGGCTACGGCATGGCGATGTACCTCAAGCTCGAGGCCTCGTCGGTCGAGAACACCAAGATCCAGTCCACGCCCGGCATCCCGGACTTCATGGACTGGAACCAGATCACCTCGCTGCCGTGGGCCTGGGAGCCGTTCCACTCCTTCCCGCTGACGCTGATCCTGATCGTGCTGGCGCCGGCGGCTCTCGCCTTCCTGATCGGCTCGGCGATGTTCAAGCGCCGGGTGTCGGGCGTGTACTTCGCCATCATCACCCAGGCGCTGGCGGCCATCGCCACCATCCTGATCATCGGCCAGCAGGGCTACACCGGCGGCGTCAACGGCATCACCGACCTGCGCACGCTGATGGGCTGGGACATCCGCACCGACAGCGCCAAGTTCATCCTCTACTTCGTCAACGTGTTCCTGCTGATCGGCGTGATCTGCTGCGCCATGTTCGTGCGGGACAGCAAGCTCGGCCGCATTCTGGTCGCCATGCGCGAGAAGGAGGACCGGGTCCGCTTCTCCGGCTACTCGGTCGCGAACTTCCAGATCTTCGTGTTCTGCCTCGGCGCGGTGTTCGCCGCGATCGGCGGCGCCATGTTCACGCTGCAGGTGGGCTTCATGTCGCCGTCGCTGGTCGGCATCGTGCCCTCGATCGAGATGGTCATCTTCACCGCGGTCGGCGGCCGGCTGTCCATCTTCGGCGCGGTCTACGGCACGCTGCTGGTGAACTTCGCCAAGACCAGCCTGTCGGAGAGCTTCCCCGAGCTGTGGCTGCTCGGCCTCGGCGGCCTGTTCATCGCGGTGGTGCTGTTCTTCCCCAACGGCCTCGCGGGCATCTGGCGCGACTACGTCCAGCCCCCGATCGACCGCCTGCTCAAGCTGCGCTCCAAGGACCCGACCGATCCCGGACGCGACGTCGCCAAGCAGGCGGCCTCCATGCCGGCGGAGTGAGGACGTCATGACCACCATCGGCACGCCCCCCAAGAACTTCCTGCTCTCGGTCGAGGGACTGACGGTCTCCTTCGACGGCTTCAAGGCGGTGAACGACCTGTCCTTCTACGTGGACGAGAACGAGATCCGCGTGATCATCGGCCCGAACGGCGCCGGCAAGACCACGGTGCTCGACCTGATCTGCGGCAAGACGCGGTCCACCGCCGGCTCCATCCGCTTCCGCGAGAAGGAGCTGACCCGGATGAGCGAGAGCCAGATCGTGCTCGCCGGCGTCGGCCGCAAGTTTCAGACGCCGTCGATCTACGACGACCTGACGATCTTCGAGAACCTCGAGATCTCCTATCCGAAGGGCCGCTCGGTCTGGGGGGCGCTCACCTTCAAGCGCGACCAGGCGGTGCGCGACCGGGTGGAGGAGGTGGCCGAAATCATCTTCCTCAAGGACCGTCTGCACGACAACGCCGCTTTCCTCAGCCACGGCCAGAAGCAGTGGCTCGAGATCGGCATGCTGCTGATCCAGGACCCGGAGCTTCTGATGCTGGACGAGCCGGTGGCCGGCATGAGCGTCAGCGAGCGCATCAAGACCGCCGAGCTGCTCAACACCATCATCAAGAACCGCTCGGTGCTGGTGATCGAGCACGACATGAAGTTCGTCGAAGACATCGCGCACAAGGTCACGGTCCTGCACCAGGGCAAGATCCTGTCCGAGGGCTCGATGGAGAAGGTGAAGTCCGACCCCAAGGTCGTCGAAGTCTATCTCGGGCATTGACGGTGATGAGCGCCCTCGGAAACACCGTCGTCATGCCCGGCCCTTCGGCCGGGCATCCACGACTTCCTTCGACCCGCGAGTTCTCTGCCGACGTCGTGGATACCCGCGAAGACGCGGGCATGACGGGCGAGGCTCATCAGCTCTTTTCGGGAGACGCCTGATGCTGGACGTCGAGAACCTTCACGTCGCCTACGGCCAGTCGGAAGTCCTGCACGGGATGAACTTCGGCGTCGCGACCAACGAGATCGTGGCCATCATGGGCCGCAACGGCATGGGCAAGACCACGCTGATGAAGTCCATGATGGGCATCCTGCCCGCGACCTCCGGCGCGATCCGCCTCGGCGGCGAGGACATCGGCGCCCTCAAGAGCCACCAGCGGGTGAAGAAGGGCGTCGCCTATGTGCCCCAGGGGCGCATGGTGTTCTCCACCATGACGGTGAAGGAGAACATCGAGACCGGGCTCTCCGCCTCCGGCGACCGCGACGTGCCGTCGGACATCTACGAGCTGTTCCCGGTGCTGCTGGAGATGAAGGGCCGCCGCGCCGGCAACCTCTCCGGCGGCCAGCAGCAGCAGCTCGCCATCGCCCGCGCGCTCGCCACCAAGCCCAAGGTGCTGCTGCTGGACGAGCCGACCGAGGGCATCCAGCCGTCGATCATCCGGGAGATGGCGCGCACGCTCCGCCGCATCCGCGACGAGCGCGGCCTGTCCATCATCGTCTCCGAGCAGGTGCTGAGCTTCGCGCTCGACGTCGCCGACCGCATCCTCGTGGTCGAGAACGGCGAGATCGTCCACGACGAGCCGCGCGCGGCCGTCGATGAGGCCAAGGTCTCCAAATACCTCTCGGTCTGAGCCGTCTCTCGGTCCGAGCGCCTGCCGATCCAGTTCCGTAACAGCATCCCTTGGGGGAGCGGAGGACGCCATGCCTGAAACCCTGATCTCGGTCGATCTGTCCAAGCCCGCCACCGACAACGAGTTCCTGCACAACCGCTGGCATCCGGACATCCCGATCGCCACCTGGGTCGAGCCGGGCGCCGACTTCATCGTCGAAACCGTCGACTGGACCGGAGGCGCCATCAAGAACGACGACTCCGCCGAGGACATCCGCGACGTGGATCTCTCGACGGTGCACTACCTCTCCGGCCCGATCGGGGTGAAGGGCGCGGCGCCGGGCGACCTGCTGGTGGTCGACATTCTTGACGCCGGCACGCTCAAGGGCCACGAATGGGGCTTCAACGGCTTCTTCTCGCGGAAGAACGGCGGCGGCTTCCTGACCGACCACTTCCCGCTCGCGCAGAAGTCGGTGTGGCACTACGAGGGCATGTTCACCCGCTCCCGCCACGTGCCGGGCGTGGGCTTCGCCGGGCTGATCCATCCGGGCCTGATCGGCACGCTGCCGAGCAAGGACCTGCTCGACAAGTGGAACACCCGCGAGCAGGCGCTGATCGACACCAACCCGACCCGCGTGCCGCCGCTCGCCAACCCGCCGTTCCCGAAGACCGCCCATCTCGGCAAGCTCGCCAAGGGCTCCGACGCCTTCGACAAGGTGGCGGCCGAGGGCGCCCGCACGGTTCCCCCGCGCGAGCACGGCGGCAACTGCGACATCAAGGATCTGTCACGCGGCTCCAAGATCTACTTCCCCGTCTATGTGGACGGCGCCGGCCTCTCCATGGGCGACATGCACTTCTCCCAGGGCGACGGCGAGATCACCTTCTGCGGCGCGATCGAGATGTTCGGCGCGTGGCTGCACATCAAGGTCGACCTTATCAAGGACGGCATGGCCAAGTACGGGATCAAGAACCCGATCTTCAAGCCGTCGCCGATCACGCCGAACTACAAGGACTACCTGATCTTCGAGGGCATCTCGGTCGACGAGAGCGGCACGCAGCATTATCTCGACGCCAACGTCGCCTACCGTCAGGCCTGCCTCAACGCCATCGAATACCTGAAGAAGTTCGGCTATTCGGGCGCCCAGGCGCACTCGATCCTCGGCGTCGCGCCGGTTCAGGGCCATCTGTCGGGCGTCGTCGACATCCCGAACTCCTGCGCCACGCTGTGGCTGCCGACCGAGATCTTCGACTTCGACATCAAGCCGTCCTCGGCCGGGCCGACGAAGTTCCTCGACGGCTCGATCGACATGCCGATCGCCGAGGATCTCTGAGATCCTTCCGCGCCGGGAGCGGCCGTCCGCTCCCGGCGTCTTTCGACGCCAGAACGACCTCGGGGACCCACCGCCATGCCCGTTTACGAGTATCTCTGCGACAGCTGCGGCGACTTCACCTCCTTGCGGCCCATGAGCGCCTACGAGCTGCCGTGCGACTGCCCGGACTGCGGCGAGCCCGCGCCGCGGGTGCTGCTGACGGCGCCGCATTTCGCCTCCATGTCGCGCGAGCGGATGACGGCGCACGCCACCAACGAGCGCTCCCGCCATGCGCCCATGTCCACCGACGAGTACAAGGCGAAGAGCCACGGCGCCGGCTGCTCCTGCTGCTCCGGCGGCATGAAGAGCCGGACCAAGAGCCGAACCGCCAAGGCGCCCAACGGCGCGAAGAGCTTCCCGTCCGCGCGGCCCTGGATGATCAGCCACTGAAACGGTTCGCCGCCTAAAATTCAGGCGCAACTCCCAGAAAACGGATTCGGACGCCGCCTCAGAAATGGGCTTGGCGACGCTTTTTCATGCGCCTCGCAAGCGGTGTTGCCGCAAGCCCACAGATCGGGTTTGCGTTGCGGTAAGTCGCTGATTGAAATTGAAAAAATAAGACGAGTCGCGTTCGATTAGTCGTCTAACTTCATACGGGGAACTCCACCATGTCACTGCTTTCAAAGGCCGCGGGAGCCGCCGTCGTCGCGGCCACGCTCGGCTCCTTCGCGCCGGTGGCGGCCTCCGCCGCCGACCTGTCGTCGCCGGAGATCATCGACGCCACCGTGACGCCGCCGCCCTTCGACATCGCCTTCGGCGTGAAGGGCCTCAGCCAGTGGGTGCTGCGCGGCATCACCCAGACCTCGAAGAAGCCGGCGGTGCAGGGCTACGCCGAACTTCAGGCCTATGACTGGGTCTATGCGGGCATCTGGGCGTCGAACGTGAACTTCGGCGGCACCGATCCCTCCGCCGAAATCGACTTCTACGGCGGCGTCCGCCACAGCTGGGGTCCGGTCACCCTCGACGTGGGCTACGTCTGGGTCCACTTCTCCGGCGAGAACGGCTCGGCTCCGGGCCTCGACTACGGCAAGGTCTACGGCGTCGCCAAATACGCCCTGACCGACAGCTTCACGGTCGGCGCCAACATCTATTACGGCAACGACTTCATCAATCGCGGTGTGGACATCGTTCACTCGACCGCGTTCGCGAAGTACGCCTTCACGCCGCTGGCGAGCATGCCGGAGGTCGGCGCCTATGTGTCGGGCTCGTTCTCGAAGCAGTGGACCAGCCAGAACTTCGTCAAGGACTACCTGTACTGGGACGCGGGCGCGGGCTTCACCTACAAGGCGGCGACGCTCGACTTCCGTTACAGCGACAGCAACCTGTCGAAGGGCCAGTGTTTCGGCTACATGGGCAACCGCAACTGGTGCGGCGACAGCTACGTGGTCAGCCTGTCCTTCGACACCTCGCTCAACAAGCTGAAGTGATCTCCCCGCGCCGCGCCTCGTGAGAGGCGCGGCGCGGTCCGGCGCACGCCGAAGGCGCTTGTGAGCGTATACCCCCATAGGGTATCGTCGCGTCATGCGATGTTGCGTCAGAACCTCGTGCGGGAAGCGGCTGAGCCGGATCGAAGGTCAGGTCCGGGGCATCGCGCGCATGCTCGAGGACGACCGCTACTGCATCGACGTGGTGACGCAGATCTCCGCCGTGCGGGCCGCGCTCAAGCGGGTCGAGGAGGAGATCCTCAAGGACCATGTGAGCACCTGCGTCGAGACCGCCATCCAGTCCGGCGACAAGGACGAGCAGCGCCGCAAGGTGGGCGAGCTGGTCGCGACGCTCGGGAAGATGCGCGCATGACGCCGCTTCGCCTTCTCCACCTGTTCGCCGCGCTGGTCGTCGCCGTGTTCGTCGTTGGCCTGTGGAGCACGCCCGGCGAGGCCCACGGCGCCCATGGCGCGGCCCCGTCGCGAACCGAGGCCCCGGCCGCAGCTTCGGCGCAGGGCGCGACCAATCCCAGCCTGTCCGACGTCCACGCCTCCACCCACGCCCATGCGTCGCCCGCGGCGTCGGACGGCGTGACGGCGACCGCGTCCGGGGACTGCGGCGGCCATGGCGGCCCCGGCATGGCCTCCTGCTGCAGCACAGCCTGCCACGCGGTGATGGCGCAGGAGCCGCCGCGCCTGACGGTGCTGTCGAGCGCCGCCGTCTCCACGCCCGCGCAGGTCGGGCCGGCCGCCCATGACGGCCCCTCCACCCACATCAAGCGTCCCCCGAGGATGTCGGCCGCCCCGGTCGGCTGACGTCCCTCCGACGCGCCGCGCGACGCCCATGAGGCCGCGCCCGTCTCCCGACGTCTGACCGACCGCGTCCGCGGCGCCCGATCCGGCGCCGTCCGCGTCCGCTCGTTCAGTTTTCGGGATGTCCTGATGAAGCCGCTTGTCTCGGCCGCCGCAGCCTTGCTGCTGGCCGGCTGCTCCGCCCTGCCGCCCGCGCCGGTGGCCGGCGCCGATCCCTCCGACCCCGCCGCGCCGGTTCCCGCCGTGCGGAT
>NZ_JBHTMX010000046.1:0-18805 GCF_042679725.1 Methylopila musalis | reverse complement strand
CGGGCCTGCGCTTCGGGGCGGCCGGCGGCGCGAACGCCTCCGCTTCCGGCGGGGCCGGATGGTCGTGGCCGCGCTCCTGCGCATGGGCGTCGATCACGTCGTCGTCGTCGATGGGCGGGATCGCCTCGGCCGGCGCCGCGTCGGCGTCGCCCGCTCCTTGGGCGAACCATTCGGTCTTGCAGCGCGCGCAGCGCACCGGACGCCCCGCGCCGAGCGCGGCGGGCGCCAATCGGTAGGTGGCGGCGCAGTTGGGGCAGACGATCAGCATCGAAGCCTGTATGAGACCGAACGAATCGCATGCGGCGGGCTCGCCGCCCGAGAACAGGAAGCGAACCGGCCGCGACGTCCACGACCTCGCCACTTTATCGTTAATGGATCGTTAAAAGATACGGCTCGACAACGGTCCGCAAGCATCGACCGCGCCCCCGCGAACCAACGGACGACCCGCCGCCATGCTCCGCTTCGAGAACGTCGGCCTGCGCTACGGGCTTGGACCCGAGGTGCTGCGCGACCTGACGTTCCAGATCGCGCCGAACTCGTTCCAGTTTCTCACCGGTCCCTCCGGCGCCGGCAAGACCACGCTGCTGCGCCTGCTGTTTCTGGCGCTGAAGCCGACCCGCGGCCTGATCACCGTGTTCGACCGCGACATGGCGACCCTTCCCAAGCGCGACCTGCCGTCGCTCCGCCGCCGCATCGGGGTCGTGTTCCAGGACTTCCGGCTGCTGGACCACATGACGACCTACGACAATGTGGCGCTGCCGCTCCGGGTCGCGGGGCGGGACGAAAGCTCCTACCGCGCCGAGGTGATGGAGCTGCTCGGCTGGGTCGGACTCGGCGACCGGCTGGACGCGCTGCCGCCGGTGCTGTCCGGCGGCGAGAAGCAGCGCGCCGCCATCGCCCGGGCTCTGGTGGCGCGGCCCGAGCTGCTGCTCGCGGACGAGCCGACCGGCAACGTGGATCCGCAGCTCGCCCGGCGCATTCTCCGCCTGTTCGTGGAGCTGCACAAATCCGGCACCTCGGTGGTGATCGCGACCCACGACATCGCCCTGATGGACCTTTACGACGCCCGCCGCCTCGTGCTGCACGACGGCCGGCTGCACGTGTACGAATGACCGCGCCCGCCCCCTCCCCCGCCGAGAGGCCGTCCCGTTCGCGCCGGCCGGGACCGATCGTGCCCGCCTCCTCCGTCTCCGGCCACACGTTGGTGATGGTGATCGCCATCATGACCTACCTCGCAGGCCTCACGGTCGGCGCGGTCGATCTGGTGCGCGCGACCGCCGCGGAATGGGAGCGCGACGTGGTGCGGGAGACCACGATCCAGATCCGCCCGGCGGAAGGGCGCGACCTCGACGCCGTGGCCGAACGGGCGAGCCGGCTCGCCCGCGAGACGCCGGGCGTGGTCGAGGTCCGGCCCTACAGCGACGCGGAGACCGCGCGGCTGCTGGAGCCCTGGCTCGGCTCCGGCCTGTCGCTGGCGGAGCTGCCGATCCCCCGGCTGATCGTGGTGCGCCTGTCCGAGGACGAGCCCTTCGACCAGGCGGGCCTCCGGGCGAAGCTGGACGCGGAGGCGCAGGGCGCGACGCTCGACGACCACCGCCGCTTCCTCGACCGGCTGGTGGCCATGGCCCGCACGCTGGTGGGGCTCGGGCTCGGCGTGCTGGTGCTGGTGCTGGCGGCGACGGTGCTGTCGGTGGTGTTCGCCACCCGCGGCGCCATGTCCGGCAACCGGGACATCGTGCAGGTGCTGCATTTCGTCGGCGCCCGCGACGGCTATGTGGCGGGCCAGTTCCAGCGCCGCTTCCTGTGGCTCGGGCTGAAGGGCGGCCTCGCCGGCGGCGCCGCGGCCATGGCCACCTTCCTGCTGGCGGAGCTCGCCGCCGAGCAGGGCGTGGGCAGCGCCGCGGTGGACCAGATGGACGCCCTGTTCGGCCGGTTCCAGGTGGGGCTCACGGCCTATGCGGGCGTGCTGGCGCTGATCGCCGTGATCGCGGCGCTGACGGCGCTGACCTCGCGCCTCACCGTGTTCCGCACGCTTCGAGCGCTCGATTGAGGCGCCCGCCATGCGTCCGACTTGCCGAACCGGCGGCGAGGACGCATTTTTCCGGCGAAGCGTCACCGGTTTGACCATGGCCGCAGGCTACGACCCCAACGCGCGCCACGACGCGCTCGCGCCCCGCGCCGCCGTCTGGCGGGCGCTTCGGACGCTTGCGCTCGTGACGTTGATCGGGGGCGGGCTCGCGATCGCGGGCTTCGCGAGCTTCCTGCGGCTGGTGCCGTCCGGCGACCATGGGGGCGCCGAGCGGGCGGACGGCATCGTGGCGCTCACCGGCGCCGCCGAGCGGCTGTCGGACGCGCTGCGGCTGCTGGCGGCCGGCGGCGGCAAGCGGCTGCTGATCTCGGGCGTCCATCCCGCCACCACAGAGGTGGAGCTGTCCCGGGCGCAGCCGGACTACGCGCCTTGGGCGCGCTGCTGCGTCGATCTCGGCCGCCGGGCGCTGAACACCGCCGGCAACGCGGTGGAGACGCGCCGCTGGGTGGAGCGGCACCAGTTCCGCTCGCTCATCGTGGTCACTTCGGGCTATCACATGCCCCGCACCATGATGGAGCTCGCCCGCGAGATGCCCGACGTCGCCCTGATCCCCCATCCCGTCGTGACCGATCGCCTGCGCGGCGAGCCCTGGTGGCGCGACTGGGCGACGGCGAAGCTGATGGGCGGCGAGTATGTGAAATACGTCGCGGCCCTCGTGCGCGTGCGCCTCGCGCCCCGCATGAGCTCCGCCGAGACCGCCACCGCCGGCCACGCCGCCGACGCGCCGCGCTCCTGACCCGCCGGGCGATCTTCCGCGTGACGTCTCCCACTTCCCCCCGCGCCGGCGGCGTCGTGTTCTGGCGCACGGTCGCCTTCAACACGCTGTTCGCGCTCCAGCTCGTGATCATGGCGCTCGGTTCGCTGCCGATCGTGCTGCTGTTTCCGCGCCGCCACGTGCTGGGGGTGGCCAAGCTCTGGTGCCGCTGCAACCTCGCGCTGCTGAAGGGCGTCGTCGGCCTCGACGTGGAGATCCGCGGACGCGAGAACATCCCGCAGGGCGGCGCGCTGATCGCCTCCAAGCACCAGTCGGCGCTGGAGACCTTCGCCATCGTGCCCTTCGTGCCGGACCCGCTGTTCGTGCTGAAGCGCGAGCTGACCTGGATTCCGTTCTTCGGCTGGTTCCTGATGCGGCTGCGGATGATCGCCATCAACCGCTCCGCGGGCGGCGACGCGCTGTCGCAGATGGTGAAGCAGGCGCAGGCCGCCGCGCAGGACGGACGTCAGATCGTCATCTTTCCCGAAGGCACCCGGCGCCCGGTCGGGGTGGAGCCGGCCTACAAGCACGGCGTCACCCATCTCTACGTCAAGCTCGGCCTGCCGGTGACTCCGGTCGCCATCGACACCGGCGTGTTCTGGCCGCGCGGCGGGCTGCGGCGGCGCCAGGGCGTCTCCGTGATCGAGTTCCTGGAGCCGATCCCGCCCGGCCTTCCCCGCGCCGAGTTCGAGCGCGTGCTGCGGGAACGCATCGAGAGCCGCAGCAACGCGCTGGTCGCCGAGGCGATCGGCTCGGCGCCCGCCGCCCCGGAGCCCGTCCCGGCCTGACATTGAGGCGCCCCAGCGGCGGAACTGTTGGGCGATTGTGGCGTTGTAGCCTCAACCTGTTGCTCGACTTGACAGTTTTCAGAGACTGGGAGGTAAGATGACGCCTCCACGAGGGGGCGCGCGATGACTGATTCGGTCACGCCTTCGGCGGTCCTGTTCGATCGCCTTACAGAACTTGCGGCGCATGAGCCCGCGCCCGCCGACCAGGGTCTCGCGGCCGTGGCGCGCGAAACCGACGTCGGCGACCGCTACCGCGTGTGGCGCGGCCGGTCCGGGCGCCGCTATCTCGTCACCGTGATGCCGCTCGGCGAAGCGGTGCGGGTGGAGGACGCCGTGGTCCTTGTCGTGGCCGTGGACCCGGACGACGGACGCCGCATCATCTGGGCGGGCGAATCCGGCCACGGCCTCCCGGCGCTCGCGCTGGAGGCGGGCCAGCGGATCGAGGCCCATGTCCACCTTCTGGCGGCGAGCTCCGCCAGGCGCCGCGCGGCCGTGGACGATCTTGTAAGCGCGACCCAGAGCTACTCGTCGGTCTTGACCGCCAGCGCCGCCGCGAGCCACGCCAGCGTCGGGTCGGTGACGCCGAGCCGCTCCAGCTCCCGCGCGGTGTTGAGGACGTAGTCCGGGTTGGGGCCGGCGGCCCCGACGCTGGTCCGCACCCGCTCCAGCGTCTCCTCCGGCGGCAGATCGCCCACATATTGCGGATGGCCGCGGTCGGCCACATAGGCGATCGCCTCCACCGCGCGCCCGTCGTCGAGGCGCGCCGGCAGCACCAGCTCGCGATAGACATGGGTGACGAGCTCGCGTTCGCGCAGATAGAGCAGCGTCTCCGTCGCCCGCGCGGCCTCGACGCGGAAGGCCAGCCCCTGGCAGGAGCCGCCCTCGTCCAGCCCCAGCACGAGGCCGGGCCGCTCGGGCGTGCCGCGATGGCGGTGCGAGGCGATGCAGAGCGACCGGTGGTAGCCGTCGATCGCGGCCCGCGCCTGCTCGACGATCTCGAAGCCCGGCCGCCACATCAGCGAGCCATAGGCGAACACCCAGAGATCGACGTCGGTTCGTATCATCGGCGGCGAACGGGCTCCCTTGCCGTCTTCGGCCGGCGCGACTCATGCCGCTCGACCGGACGCGCCCAATGTGGTCGATGACACCGCGCCCCGACAAGGCCGATCGGGCGCGGCGCGCCGGCGCACGCCCCATCGTCCCGCAGGCCGCATGAGGAGACGCCCCCGTGACCACCGCCGCCCCCGCCCGCCGCTGGCCGATCTATCTCCCGACGCTCGCGCTGCTGCTCGGCGCCGCGGTCTGGTCGGCCTTCTGGTGGTACGCGGCCGGGCGGGCCGAGCAGGCGGCGGACGCCTTCATGGCGCGGGAGGCCGCCAAGGGCCGGGTCTACGCCTGCGGCGAGCGGACCGTGGGCGGCTATCCGTTCCGCATCGAACTGCGCTGCGAGCGGCCCTCCGCCAGCGTGCGGGACGGCGAGAACCATCTGACGCTGGAGGCCCCCCGGCTGGTGGCGGTGGCGCAGGTCTACGATCCGCGCCGCATGATCGTGGACCTCACCGGCCCGGTCGGCTTCATGGACGCCCAGGGCCGGCGGGGCGAGGCGGCGTTCCGCACCGCGCAGGCGAGCGGAACCGCGACCCTCGACGGAAAGCTGGAGCGGGCCTCCGCCGTGGTCGCCGACCCTCGCCTCACCCTCGACGGGACCGAGCAGGCTGCCGGGTCGCGGCTCGAGGCCCATCTGCGCCGCACGCCGGACGCCGGCCCCGGCGCCTATGACGTGGCGCTGGCGCTCGACAGCGCCACCTCGCCCTGGCTCGGCCTGCTGCCAGTGGGCGACGGCCCGGCGACCTTCGAGCTGCAGGCGAGCCTGACGCAGGCGGGCGAGTTGCGCCCCGCGCCGCTGGAGGAGCGGCTGCGCGCCTTCCAGGCGGCGGACGGACGGGTGCGGATCGACGTGGCCCGGCTGATCCGCGGCGACGTGGAGGCGCGGATCGACGGCGATCTCGGGCTCGACGCGCAGGGCCGGCTCGACGGCCGGCTGACGCTGGTCGCCCGCGGCCTCGACGAGATCGTGCGCGGGCTTGCGGGCGGCGCCGGCGGGCGGCGGGACGACCTGCTGTCCTCGCTGCTGGGCGCCGGGGCGCAGATGCTGGGCAAGCCCGCCAAGATCGACGACAAGCCGGCGACGGCCTACGACCTGCGGCTGGACCGGGGGCGGGTCGAGCTCGGCCCGATCCGCCTCTACCGCCTGCCGCCGCTCTACTGACCAAGGCGCGGCGCTCACGCGCGATCTGGAAAGGACCGCGGCCCGCGATCAGACCTCGCGTCATGCCCGCCGGAGGCGGGCGCCTACGACTTTCGCCGACCGAGAGCCTCCGCATTCCAGTCGTGGATGCCCGCGCGAAGGCGCGGGCGTGACGACGAGCGCGACTGTCCAAACGGGCGCTCAGAACCCGAAGGCGGCCTCCAGCGGCCCCTTGGGCAGCGGCACCAGGAACCAGATCTCGAACATGGCGAAGCTGATCCCGGCCACGCCGAGCGCCACCGCGAGCGCCTTCCAGAGCGGGAACTTGCCGACCACGACCATGAAGGCGGCGATGTAGATCGCCGAGGACACGTAGATCCCGATCCACGAGATCGCGAAGACGAAGATCACCGCCGGCACGAAGATGGCGCACATGCGCAGGAAGCCCGGCACGCTGGTCATGGGCTTCGCCTCCTCGCCCTCGGGCCGGGGCAGCGCCCGCGCGAGGTTGATCAGGCTCGCGATCGCCATCGTGACCGCGATGTAGAACGGGAAGTAGCCGGGGGCCGGCCCCTCGTTCGGTCGCCAGTCGAAGCCGAGGCGGACGCTGTCCACGATGACGATGGCGCTCGTCACAAGGAACAGCAGGGCGACGGCGATGTCGGCCGCGCGGAGGCTGACGAGCGGTTTCTCGGTCTCGACGTCGTGGACCTGATCCGGATCGATCGCGCTCATGGAAGAGGCGCTCCTTGAAGGATTGGGGCGTCCTCCGGCCGGGCGTCCCTCAACGGGGCCCGGCCGGAGCGTGGTCGCGCGGCGGTCGCCCGCCGGTTCAGCGGGCGGCGGCCACGAAGCCCGCGCCGGTCATCAGCTCGCGATGCTTGGCTTCCGCCGCGGTGAGCCAGGTTTCGAACTCGGAGCCGGTCATGGTGGTCTGGTTGAAGGCGCCCTTCTCCATGAACTCCTTCCACTCCGAGGTCTCCATGACCTTCTTCAGCACGCCCTCGTAATAGGCGACCTGCTCCGGGTTGGCGTTCTTGGTGGTGAAGATGCCGCGCAGCATCTGGTACTCGATCGGCAGGCCGGACTCCGCGCAGGTGGGGATGTCGGCCCAGGACTGGGTCTCCGTCACCTTGGTGGCGTAAGTGGAGCGCGCCTTGTCGAAGATGCAGAGCGGGCGCAGCTGCCCGCCGCGCCACTGGGCCACGGCCTCGATCGGGTTGTTCACCGACGAGTTGATGTGGCCGCCCACGAGCTGGACCGCGACCTTGCCGCCGCCGTCGTAGGGCACGTAGGTGAACTTCTTGCCGCCGGTCTCCTTCTCGATCGCGACGGTGATGATCTGGTCTTCCTGCTTGGAGCCGGTGCCGCCCATCTTGAAGGCGCGGTCCTCGCCGGCCTTGACCGCGGCGACGTACTCGCCGGCGGTCTTGTAGGCCTCGCCGGCGTTCACCCACAGGATGAACTGGTCCAGCGCCATCATCTTCACCGGCTTCATGTCCTTCCAGTTGAAGGGCGTGCCGGTGCCGAGCGGGGTGGTGAACAGGTTCGACAGCGAGATGATGATCTTGTGCGGATCGCTGGCGCTGGCCTTCATCTCCAGGAAGCCTTCGGCACCCGCGCCGCCGCCCTTGTTCACCACGATCAGCGGCTTCGACATCAGCTCGTGCTTCTGGATCACGCCCTGGATGAAGCGCGCCATCTGGTCCGCGCCGCCGCCGGTGCCGGCGGGGATGATCAGGGTGACGGGCTTGGTGGGCTCCCAGGCGACGGCCGGGACCGCGGCGAGGACGCTGAGGCCGGCCGCGAGGCCGAGGCGCTTGGCGATCGTCTTCCACGACTTCATGCGCATGACGACTTCTCCCATGACGAGCCGCTTGGACCGCGGCCTCTTGAACGGAACGAACAGGACGAAGGCGGGCGCGGATCGGACCGTCGCGCCCGCCGGAGAGTTCAGGCCGCGGCGTCGGCGCGCGGCTTGCCGAAGCGGGCCATCACGCCCTGCGCCAGCGGCCAGAAGGCCAGGATGACGCCGAGCGTCATGATCGAGCCCGACAGCCAGTTGGACCAGAACACGGTGACGTCGCCCTGGCTGACCAGCATGGCCTGGCGGAACGAGCTCTCGGCCTGATCGCCCAGCACCAGCGCCAGCACCAGCGGCGGCAGCGGATAGCCGAGCTTGGTGAAGAGGTAGCCCATGACGCCGAACACCAGCATCATCCACACGTCGAACATGGAGTTGTTCACGGTGTAGGCGCCGATGGCGCAGATCACCACGATCACCGGGGCCACGATCGAGAACGGCACCCGAAGGATGGCGGCGAACAGCGGGACGCAGGTCAGCACCATGATCAGGCCGACCACATTGCCGAGATACATCGACGCGATCAGGCCCCAGACGAACTCCTTCTGCTCCACGAACAGCAGCGGGCCGGGCTGAAGGCCCCAGATCAGCAGGCCGCCCAGCAGCACCGCCGCGGTGGGCGAGCCGGGAATGCCGAGCGTCAGCATGGGCAGCAGCGCCGAGGTGCCGGCGGCGTGGGCCGCGGTCTCGGGCGCCACCACGCCTTCGAGCTCGCCCTTGCCGAAGTTGTGGCCGTTCTTCGAGAACCGCTTGGCGAGGCCGTAGCCCATGAACGAGGCCGGCGTGGCGCCGCCCGGGGTGATGCCCATCCAGCAGCCGACGATGCAGCTGCGGATGAAGGTGCCGAACATGCTCGGCAGCTTCTTCCAGGTGCGGATGACGGCGTCCATGCGCAGCTTGGCGTCGGCGCCGGAGAACTTCAGCCCGTCCTCCATGGAGGTCAGGATCTCGCCGATGCCGAACAGGCCGATGACCGCGACGAGGAACTTGAAGCCGTTCAGAAGCTCGTCATAGCCGAAGGTCATGCGCAGCGAGCCGGTGACGCCGTCGAGCCCGACGGAGGCCAGCGCGAAGCCGAGGCACATGGAGGCGAGCGTCTTCCAGGGCGTTCCGCGCCCCATGCCGAGGAAGCTCGCGAAGGTGAGGAACTGGACCGCGAAGAATTCGGCCGGTCCGAACTTGAGCGCGAACTTGGCGACCGCCGGCGCCAGGAAGGTGATGAGCGCCACGGCGAAGATCGCGCCCACGAAGGACGAGGTGAAGGCACCCACCAGCGCCTCGTCGGCCCGGCCCCTCTGGGCCATGGGATGGCCGTCGAAGGTCGTGGCCACCGACCATGGCTCGCCCGGGATGTTGAACAGGATCGCCGTGATCGCCCCGCCGAACAGCGCCCCCCAGTAGATGCTGGTGAGCATGATGATCGCCGAGGTGGGATTCATCGCGAACGTCAGCGGCAGCAGGATCGCGACGCCGTTGGCGCCGCCCAGCCCCGGCAGCACCCCGATCACCACGCCGAGCGTGATCCCGAGCACCATCAGGGCGAGATTGTACCAGCTCAACGCGTGGCCGAAGCCCCCGGCGAGCGCGCTCAACTCCTCCATGCCTTCCTCCCCCAACCCCCGACGGCGGCCACGGCTCAGGCGAACGCGCCCGGCCGTCGCCGCGGTTTAAGGAGAGCTAAACGGGGGGCCAGATGGCATGCAATATTCCATTAGGATGATCCGAGGCGTAATATTCGAAGGTATTAGACCCTGTTCGTGACAGATAACGCGCCTCGCCGTGGTATTTCTGATTCAAAGAACGGGCCGGGGGGCGGACATGGCGCAGGACGGGTTGGAGCTGCATCCCATCGACGGGCTTCAGAGCCTGAAGGCGCGCACCTACGACGCGCTGAAGGCTGCGATCTCGGAGATGAACATCTACGACGCCGCGACGCCGCTGAAGCTGGACGAGCGGGCGCTCGCCGCGGGCTTCGGCGTCAGCCGCACGCCCCTGCGCGAGGCGCTAGCGCAGCTGGAGCAGGAGGGGCTGGTGCGCACCGAGCCCCGGCGCGGCGTGTTCATCGTGCGGCGCTCCAAGGCCGAGATCCTGGAGGCCATCACCGTCTGGGCGGCGCTGGAGAGCATGGCGGCGCGGCTCGCCACCGAGGTCGCGACGGACGAGGAGATCGCGAGCCTGCACGAGCTGACGGACGTGTTCTCCAGCGACGACGTGACCGCCCACATGGGCGAGTATTCCGACGCCAACATCCGCTTCCACGCCGGCATCATCCGGCTGTCGCGCTGCCGGCTTATCGCCGACATCACCAACGGGCTGTTCCTGCACGTGCGCGCCATCCGCCGCCGCACCATCGTGGAGGCGGACCGCGCCCAGCGCTCGATCATGGACCACAAGGAGATCGTGGCCGCGCTCGAGGCCCGCAACGCCGAGCGCGCCGAGCGGCTGGTGCGCGAGCACACGCTCAAGCTCCGTGACCACGTGGAGCGCTACGTCACCATCGACTGAACGCGGGCGCCGGTTCTCGCGGGCGCGAAAAAATGCTACCGGCCGCGCGAGCCGTTTCAGGCCCCGCACGATCCGAAAGCCGATCCGATGACCGAACGCCCCGTCGCCCGCGCGCTGCTCTCCGTCTCCGACAAGACCGGGCTGATCGAGTTCGCCCGCGCGCTCGACGCGCGGGGCGTGGCGCTGGTGTCGACCGGCGGCACCTCGAAGGCGATCGCCGAGGCGGGGCTGCCGGTGCAGGACGTCTCCGACCTCACCGGCTTTCCCGAGATGATGGACGGCCGGGTGAAGACGCTGCACCCCAAGGTCCATGGCGGCCTGCTCGCCATCCGGGGCGACGCCGGGCACGAGGCCTCTATGGCCGAGCACGCCATTCTGCCGATCGACCTGCTGGTGGTGAACCTCTACCCGTTCGAGGCCGCGCTGGCGCGGAAGGCCGATTACGACGACATGGTCGAGAACATCGACATCGGCGGCCCGGCCATGATCCGCGGCGCGGCCAAGAACCACGCCCATGTGGCGGTGGTGGTGGACGTCGCCGACTACGCCGCCGTGCTGGCCGATCTCGACGCCAATGCCGGCGCCACCTCTTTCGCCTTCCGCAAGCGCCTCGCCGCCAAGGCCTATTCCCGCACCGCCGCCTATGACGCCGCGATCGGGACCTGGCTCTCAGGCGAGGCGGGCGAGACGACGCCTGGGTTCCGGGCGCTCGGCGGCGCGCTGGCGCAGGGCCTGCGCTACGGCGAGAACCCGCACCAGCAGGCGGCGTTCTACCGCACGGCCGACAGCCGTCCGGGCGTCGCCACCGCGACCCAGCTCCAGGGCAAGGAGCTCAGCTACAACAACCTCAACGACACCGACGCGGCCTACGAGCTCGTGGGCGAGTTCGACCCCGCCCGCACGGCCGCCTGCGTCATCGTCAAGCACGCCAACCCCTGCGGCGTGGCGGAAGGCGGCTCGCTGAGGGAGGCCTACGAGCGGGCGCTCGCCTGCGACCCGGTCTCCGCCTTCGGCGGCATCGTGGCGCTGAACCGCCCGCTCGACGCCGAGGCCGCGACCGAGATCGTGAAGATCTTCACCGAGGTGATCATCGCGCCGGACGCCACCGACGAGGCCCGCGCGATCGTCGCCGCCAAGAAGAACCTGCGCCTGCTCGTGGCCGGCGCCCTGCCCGATCCGCGCGCGCCCGGCCTCTCCGTCAAGACCATCGCCGGCGGCTTCCTGGTCCAGACCCGCGACAGCGCGGTGGTCGACGATCTGGAGCTGACCGTGGTGACGAAGCGCGCCCCGACCGAGGCGGAGCTCGCCGACCTGCGCTTCGCCTTCCGGGTGGCGAAGCACGTGAAGTCCAACGCCATCGTCTACGCCCGCGGCGGCGCGACGGTCGGCGTCGGCGCCGGCCAGATGAGCCGGGTGGACAGCGCCCGCATCGCCGCCCGCAAGGCGGCCGACGCCGGGGAGGCCGCCGGCGCCTCCGAGCCGCTGACCCGCGGCGCGGTGGTGGCCTCCGACGCCTTCTTCCCCTTCGCGGACGGGCTCGACGCCGCGATCGAAGCCGGCGCCACCGCGGTGATCCAGCCGGGCGGCTCGCTGCGCGACGCGGAGGTGATCGCCCGCGCCGACGAGGCCGGCCTCGCCATGGTGGTCACCGGGGTGCGGCATTTCCGACACTGAGCGGCGTCCGCGGCGCGCTGTTCACGTCGAGTTCAACATCGGGGTTTCTCCGGACCTGACTTCGCCACGATCGTCATGCTAAAGGCTGAGCCATAGGGGGATACCTCTTTTCGCTCCGGGCTTCGCATCCGCATCGAGGTGGTTCGAACGATGACGTCCGTCGTCACTCTGCTCCGCGCCGGCCTTCTGGCCGGCTTCGCCATCATCGGCGTCGCCACCGGCGTCGCCGAGCCCGCCAAGACGCCGTGCCGCGTCGCCGACAACCTGCTCGTGATGCAGGGCCGGCTGGACCGCGCCACCTCGAGCCTGAAGGGCGACGACGCCTTCCGGGTGCTGGTGATCGGCTCGTCCTCCACCGCCGGCGTCGGCGCCACCTCGCCCGAACGCGCCTACACGGAGCGGCTGGAGCAGGACCTGTCCCGCCGCCTCGCCGGCGTCTCCGTGGAGGTGATCGCCCGGGGGATCGGCGGCGAGACCGCCGCCGGCGCCGAGGCGCGCATGGCGCGGGAGATCGCGGCGGCCAAGCCCGATCTGGTGGTCTGGCAGATCGGCACCAACGACGCCGCCCGCCGCATCGCCGTGGACGTGTTCCGGGAGACCACGCTGAAGGGCCTCGCCCACATCGCCAAGGCGGGCGTGGACGTGGCGCTGCTCGACCCCCAGTTCGTGCCCCAGGATGAAGCGGCTTACGCGCCCTACCTCGCCGCCATCGAGCAGGTTTCGGCCTCGGCCGGCGCGCCGGTCGCCCACCGCTACGCCGCCATGCGCGCGCTGACCCAGGACGGCGCCACCGACATGCTGTCCCGCGACCGCCTGCACATGAACGACGTCGGCCACGCCTGCGTCGGCTCGTTCCTCGCGGAAGCCCTCGGCCGCAAACTCGCCCCGCTGCCGGCGGTGGCCGAGGCGACCAAGAAATCCTGAGGGGTTTGGGGGCGATCGCGACTAGGACCGACGCCCTCTTTCTTGTCCCGGCCTTGAGCCGGGACCCATACACGCCGACGCGCGGAGACGAAACGCCCCGGCCGTCGCGGCTTACTTTGAAAACTCAGCGGGTCTGGGTCCCGGCTCAAGGCCGGGACAAGGAAGTGGCGCATCTCACGCGCAGCCATGACGCAACGCCAGCGCTTGGCGCGAGGCGTGGACGGCGGCGCTTCCTTATGGGCGGCGGAGGGTTCATCCTGCCGGCCGGTTCGATCGCGAGGAGACGCCGCGCGCCATGCTGGTCACCACAACGCACACCGTCGAGGGACGGCCCATCCTGCAGTATCACGGCCTCGTCTCCGGCGAGGCGATCCTGGGCGCCAACATCTTCCGCGACCTGTTCGCGAAGGTGCGCGACATCGTGGGCGGACGGTCGGGCGCCTATGAGAAGGAGCTCAAGAACGCCCGCGACATCGCGCTCGAGGAGATGACGGCGGAGGCTCGCAGCCGGGGCGCCAACGCGGTGATCGGGGTCGATCTCGACTACGAGACGGTGGGCCGCGAGGGCTCCATGCTGATGGTGGCCGCGGCCGGCACCGCCGTCACGCTCGGCTGAGGCGACGCGGCCTCAGCGGGCGGCCGGGCGCTCCGGCTCGCGCACCAGCGTCAGCAGCGCGCCGCCGGCGAGGAAGAAGCCCATCAGCACCGCCACCCCGACCCGCTGGCTGTCGGTGAGCGCGGTCACGATCGCGACCGCCGTCGGCCCGAGGAAGGACGTCACCTTCCCCGACAGGGCGAACAGGCCGAAGCTCTGGGTCAGCTTGCCCGGAGGCGCGAGCCGCACCAGCAGCGTGCGCGAGGCCGATTGCAGCGGCCCCGCCGCCGCGCCCAGCACCAGCGCCACCGCGATGAACAGCCGCTCCGGGGTGGAGGCGAACAGCGCGTCGTCCACCACCTTGGGATCGACCGGCACCACGAACAGCACCCGCGCCCGCTCGATCGACACGATCACCACCGCCGACACCACCAGCAGCGCGAGCGATCCCGCGATCACCCGCTGGGGGCCGATGCGGTCGTCGAGCCAGCCGCCGATCAGCGCCCCGATCACGCCGGCGACGATGACGAGAATGCCGAACACGCCGATCTCGATCGTGCCCCAGCCGAGCGCCCCGGCGCCGTAGATGCCGCCGAAGGCGAACAGGGCGCTCAGGCCGTCCACATAAAGCATATGCGCGAGCAGGAAGAGCGTGAGGTCGCGCGAGCCCCTCAGCCCCGCGAGCGTGCGGCGCAGATCGCGCAGGCCCGCGCGCACGGCGGACGCGACCGGCAGGCCGCCGCGCTGGTCGGGCGCGAACAGGAACAGCGGCGTCACGAAGACGAGGTACCACAGGGCGGTCAGCGGCCCGACCGCCCGGTCGCCCTCAAACGTCTTGGGGTCGAGCCCGAACAGCGGTTCGAGGCCGATCAGCGTCCGGCCGTCGTCGGGATCGGCGGAAAGGAAGCTCAGCGCGAAGCCGAGCGCCACCAGACCGCCCACATAGCCGAGCGCCCAGCCGAGCCCGGACAGGCGGCCGAGCGCCTCGGGCGGCGCAAGCGAGGGCATCATGGCGTTGGTGAAGGCGGTGGCGCATTCGGTGCCGATGGTGGCCAGCGCGAAGCCCGCCAGCGCGAAGGCCACCGCGTTCGGCGCGCCGGGCGGCGTGAACCACAGCAGCGCGGACCCGGCCACGATCAGCGCCGAGAAGGCCGCGATCCAGCGCTTGCGCCGGCCGGTGCGGTCGGCGATGGCGCCGAGCGGCGGCGACAGCAGCCCGACCGCAAGCCCCGCCGCGCCCGCGGCGAAGCCCCACATCGCCTGCCCCTCCGCCGGGCTTTCGGCGAGCTGGGCCGCGAAATAGGGCGCGAAGACGAAGGTGGCGATCAGCGTGAACACGGGCTGGGTCGCCACGTCGAACAGCGCCCAGGCCCACACCGCCCGGCGGGCCGCGGGCGGCGCGTCGCGGCGGCCGGGCGTGCGTTCCACTGGTGTCACCGGTCGCGCCCTCGCTCCGGCGCCGCCGCCGGGTTCGTGTCCTCGACCGCCGTTCTAGACCGCACGCCCGCGGGAGGAAACGACGACGACAGGCGCATTCCCTTCGATGGCCGTGACCCGCGTGGCGGCGGCCGCCGTCAGCCGCCGCTGGTCGCGGTGAGCTGGCGCAGGTTCCAGCGCATCATGTCGAGATAGGTCGCGGCCGGGCCGTTCGCCGGCGACAGCGAGTCCGAATAGAGCGCGCCGCCGACGCGGGCGCCGGTCTCCTTGGCGATGCGCTGCGCCAGCCGTGCGTCGGAGATGGTCTCCACGAACACCGCCGGAATCTTCTCGGCCTTGATCTGGCGGATGATGCGCGCGACGTCCTTGGCGGACGCCTCCGTCTCGGTGGAGACGCCCTGCGGCGCGATCATCTCGACGCCGTAGGCGGCGGCGTAATAGCCGAAGGCGTCGTGGGAGGTGATGACGCGGCGGCGCTCCGCCGGCACGGCGGCCCAGCCGTCGCGGATCTCCGTCTCCAGCCCGTCGAGCTTGGCTTCATAGGCGGCGGCGTTGGCCTCGTAGGCGGCGCGGCCGTCCGGGTCGGCGGCGATCAGCGCGTCGCGGATGTTCGCCACATAGACCTTGGCGTTCGCCACCGACTGCCAGGCGTGGGGATCGATCCCGCCATGGTCGTGGCCCTTATGGGCGTGACCGTGGTCGTGATCCTTGGCCTTGCCGTGGTCCTTGTGGCCGTGATCGTGCTCGTCCTCCTCGTCCTCCAGCGCGCGGGCCGCGACGCCCTTGGAGGCGACCACGACGGTCGCGCTGGAGCCGGACGCGGCCACCAGCCGGCTGATCCAGCCCTCGAAGCCGAGGCCGTTCTCGAACAGCACCTTGGCCTCCGCCACCTTGCGGGCGTCGGCGGGGGCGGGCGAGAACACATGGGCGTCGCCGCCCGGCCCGACGAGGGTCTCGACCGCCACGCGGTCGCCGCCGACCTCACGGACCAGATCGCCGAGGATCGAGAAGGTCGCGACCGTCTTCAACGGCTCGGCCGCGGCGGGGGCGATCGCGAGCAGGCCCGCGACGGCCCCGGCGAGGAATGCGCGCAGGGACATGGAACGTCTCCGGAGTGAGGACTGGGTTGAGGGGGTCAGGCCATCCTGTGGCGCGGCGCGGGAGCGAACCGCCACAGGACCCCGCCGCGCCGCCCGACGGCGAGCGACAGCAGGTAGAGAACGCCGGCGGCCAGGATGATGGCCGGGCCGGCGGGCACGCCGAAATGGTAGGAGCCGAGCAGGCCGGCGACCGAGGACAGCGCCCCGACGCCGATCGAGGCCGCGAACATGCCGGCGAGGCTGTCGGTCCAGAACCGGGCCGCCGCCGCCGGCAGCATCATCACGCCCACGGCGAGCAGGGTGCCGAGCGCCTGGAACCCGGCCACCAGACAGAGGACCACCAGCCCGAGGAACACCAGATGCGCCGCCCCGCCCGAGCGGCTGACCGAGCCGAGAAAGCCCGGATCGACGCATTCGAGCGCCAGCGGCCGGTAGATCAGCGCCAGCGCGAACAGCGTGACCGTGGACACGCCGCACAGCAGCAGCAGCGCGTCGTCGTCCAGCGCCAGCACCGAGCCGAACAGAACGTGCAGCAGATCGACGTTGGAGCCCTTGAGCGACACCAGCGTGACGCCGAGCGCGAGCGACAGCAGGTAGAAGGCGGCGAGCGCCGCGTCCTCCCGCAGCACGGTGGCGCGGGCGACCAGCCCCGTGAGCAGAGCCACCGACACGCCCGCCACCAGACCGCCCAGCGTCATCGCCGGCAGCGACAGGCCGGCCACCAGAAAGCCCACCGCCGCGCCCGGCAGGATGGCGTGGGCCATGGCGTCGCCGGTCAGGCTCATCCGGCGCAGCATCAGGAACACGCCGATGGGCCCGGCGCCCACCGACAGCGCCAGCGCCCCCACCAGAGCGCGGCGCATGAAGGCGAAATCGGCGAAGGGCGCGACCAGCGCGGCGTGAAGATCGGCGATCATCGGGTCGGCCTCGCTCTCAGGCGGCGTGGACGTCGCAGAGCGGAGCGCGGTCGTCGAAAGCTTCGGGCATGGCCCGCGCCTCCAGCAGCCGTTCGGGCTTCAGCGCCTCGGCGGTCGGGCCCCAGGCCACCGGCCGGCGGGCGAGCAGCAGCGTCTCGGGGAAGGCCCGGCGCACCACCTCCATGTCGTGCAGCACCGCCACCACCGTGCGGCGCTCGTCGTGCCAGCGCGCCACGATCTGCAGCAGGTCGGCGACCGTGCGGGCGTCGATGGCGGCGAAGGGCTCGTCCAGCAGGATGACGGGGGCGTCCTGCAGCAGCAGCCGCGCGAACAGCGCCCGCTGGAGCTGGCCGCCGGACAGCGTGCCGATGGCGCGGCGGTCGAAGCCTTCGAGCCCCACCGCCGACAGCGCCTCGCCGACGCGGGCGCGATCCGCGCGGCTTAAGCCCCCGAACAGGCCGATGCGCCGCCACAGGCCCATGGACACCAGATCGAACACCTCGATCGGGAAGCTGCGGTCGAGCTCCGCCGCCTGCGGCAGATAGGCGATGTCGCGCCGGCCGAGCGCGCCCCGGTCGATGCGCCCGCCGATCGGCTTCAGCGCGCCCATGAGGCCTTTGAGCAGCGTGGACTTGCCGGCGCCGTTCGGCCCGACCACGGCGAGCAGCGCGCCTTCGGCGATCTCGCCGTCGATGTGATGCACCGCCGGATTCCGGTCGTAACCGAGCGTGACGTCGTGGAGCCGGAGCGCCGCGCTCATGACATGGCCCAGAAGGCGGCGGCCCAGATCAGCGCCGACAGCGCCGCCGCGCCGCCGAGCCGCACGGCGATCGACGAGGTCAGCAGCGAGCGCCCCGGGCGCGGATCGCGCCTCGGCGCGCCGTGGGACTGGTGATGATGAGCGTGGGACTGGGACATGGAGACGCCGTCGCGACAGGACGGCGTCATGTTATAGAGTTACAGACCGCGTCACAAGCCTCAGAACGAGACCTTCGGGGCGGCGGCGTTCTCCGGCGCGGACTCGAACGTCGCCATGGGCTTGGCGTCCGGGTAGAACCAGCCGGCGATCCAGCGGCCCGGAATGGTGCGCAGCTCGGTGTTGTAGGCCTGCACCGACTGGATGTAGTCGCGCCGGGCGACCGCGATCCGGTTCTCGGTGCCCTCGAGCTGGGACTGCAGCGCCAGGAAGTTCTGGTTCGACTTCAGGTCCGGGTAGTTCTCCGACACCGCTAGCAGCCGGCCGAGGGCGCTCGAGAGCGCGCCTTGCGCCTCCTGGAAGCGCTTCACCGCCTCGGGATCGCTGAGCTGGTCGGCGTTGATGGTGACCTGGGTCGCCTTGGCGCGGGCCTCGATCACGCGGGTCAGGGTCTCCTGCTCCTGCCGGGCGAAGCCCTTCACCGTCTCCACCAGATTGGGGATCAGGTCGGCGCGGCGCTGGTACTGGTTCTGCACCTCGCTCCAGCGCGCCTTGGCCTGCTCCTCCAGCGTCGGCACGTTGTTGACGCCGCACCCGGCGAGCGAAAACGACAGCATGACGACCGCGGCGAGCGCCGCGAGCCGCGCGAAGAACGTGTTCAGCGCAAAGGCCATGATCCCGATCCTCCCGAAACGATCCCTGAACGTCGGGTGGGAAGGTCGAGAGCCGGCGAGGAAAGTCAAGGCCTTGCGGCGTCCGGGGCCTTGAGGGCAGCCTGCCGGCGATCATGCGACAAGGAGATTCGGCCATGCGGCTCCGCGCCACCCTGACACCGATGATCGCGGCGCTCGTCGCGCTGCTGGCGACCGCGTCGGCCCACGCCGCCCCGCGGACGCTGGAGGGGCAGGTGATCTGGCGCGAGCGGATCGCGCTGCCGCCCGGCGCCGAGGTGACCGTGCGCCTCACCGAGCGGACGCGCCCCGGCGCGGAGCCG
>NZ_JBHTMX010000045.1:0-19302 GCF_042679725.1 Methylopila musalis | reverse complement strand
GCCTGCCGGCCCTGCCGCGGCTGGCGGCGCAGGGCGACGTGGAGGCGATGGCGCTCGCCCGACGCGCCGATCTCGCCGCCGACCGGCTGGAGCTGGACGCGCTCGCGCAAAGCTACGGCCTCACCGAGCGCACGCGGGCGATCTCGCTGCTGGAGGTCACCGGCGTTGCGAACCGCGTCCGCACCGCGGAGGGCGACAAGGCGAGCCCCCGCGGCGTCGAGGCGGCGGTGGAGATCCCGATCTTCGACTTCGGCGCGGCGCGTTCGGCCCGCGCGCGCGAGGTCTATATGGGCGCCGTCAACCGGCTGCTGGAATCCGCGGTCAACGCCCGTTCCGAGGCGCGCGAGGCTTACGTCACGTGGCGGGCCCGGCGCGACATCGCCGTCGCCTATCAGGCCCGTGTGCTGCCGCTGCGCAAGGTCGTCACCGACGAGGCGCTGCTGCGCTACAACGGCATGCTGGCCGACCCCACGGACCTGCTGACGGAGGCCCGCGCCACCGTCGCCGCGCGGGTGGCCGCCATCCGCGCCCGGCGCGAGGCCCTTCTCGCCCATGTGGACCTGCAGGCCGCGCTCACCGGCGGGGGCGCGAGCGCCGCCGCGCCGGACAGCGCCGCCGGCCTCGCCACGCCCGCGCCCGCCGCAGCCCATTGACCCGGAGCACCGCCATGACCGTCTCCCGCCGCTCCTTCCTCTCCGCCTCCGCCGCGGGCGCCACCTCGCTCGTCGCCGCCTCCGCCGTCTCGGGTCGTGTTCAGGCCGCTGCGATCCCCGAGGCCGCCACCATGACGCAGCCGACCATGCAGCCGCCGCTGATCCCGACCACCGGGCCGGACTACAACCCGGTGGTCACCCTGAACGGCTGGACCGCGCCCTGGCGCATGAACGGCGACTGGAAGGAGTTCCATCTGGTCGCCGAGCCCGTCGTGCGCGAGATCGCGCCGGGCATGGTCGCCCATCTCTGGGGCTACAACGGCCAGTCGCCGGGCCCGACCATCGAGGCGGTCGAGGGCGACAAGGTCCGCATCTTCGTCACGAACAGGCTGCCGGAGCACACCACCGTGCACTGGCACGGGCAGCGGCTGCCGTCCGGCATGGACGGCGTCGGCGGGCTGACCCAGCCGCACATCCGGCCCGGCCAGACCTTCGTCTACGAGTTCGTCTTACGGAAGAGCGGCACCTTCATGTACCACCCGCACGCCGACGAGATGGTGCAGATGGCCATGGGCATGATGGGCTTCTTCGTGGTGCACCCGAAGGACCCCGCCTTCCGCCGCGTCGACCGGGATTTCGTGTTCCTGATGTCGGCCTATCGCATCGAGCCCGGCGCCTATGCGCCGCGCGTGGCGGAGATGACCGACTTCAACCTCTGGACCTGGAACACGCGGGTGTTCCCCGGCATCGACCCGCTGGTGGCCGCGACGGGCGACCGGGTGCGAGTGCGCTTCGGCAACCTCACCATGACCAACCACCCGATCCATCTGCACGGCTACGACGTCAAGGTGTCCTGCACCGACGGCGGCTGGACGCCGGAGGCGGCCGCCTGGCCCGAAGTCACCGTCGATTGCGCGGTCGGGCAGATGCGCGCGTTCGACTTCGTCGCCGACGCGCCCGGCGACTGGGCGATCCACTGCCACAAGTCGCACCACACCATGAACGCCATGGGCCACGACGTTTCGAACTTCATCGGCGTGAACAAGAAGGACCTTGCGAAGCGCATCAAGGCGCTCGCGCCCGGCTACATGCCCATGGGGCAGGCCGGCATGGCGGACATGGGCGCCATGGAGATGCCGTTGCCTGACAACACGCTGCCGATGATGACCGGCTACGGCCCGTTCGGCCCGCTCGAGATGGGCGGCATGTTCTCGGTGCTGAAGGTGCGCGACGGGCTGAAGGCCGGCGATTACGCCGATCCCGGCTGGTTCCGCCACCCGGAGGGAACCGTCCCCCGCGCGTGGACGGGCGAGCCGCCCGCTGTCGTGACGCCCGCGCCCGCACAGCCCGGCGCCGTCGAGATCAACGTGGTCAAGCCCAAGGCCGGCGGCGGCCACGACCATCACTGAGCCTGCAACACCCGCAAGGAGGACGCATTCATGCGACCGCTGATCCCCGCCGCGTTCGTCGCGGCTCTTCTCCCGATGTCCGCGCTCGCCGACGCCGGCCATGACCATGGCGACGCCCGCGCCTATGGCCGGCCGGGCGATCCGGCGAAACCCGCCCGCACGGTCGAGGTCGTGCTGACGGACGCCGACGACGGCGCGATGCGGTTCGAGCCGAACGCGATCACCGTGGCGCGCGGCGAACAGATCCGCTTCGTGCTGAAGAACACGGGGCGCATCGACCACGAGTTCATGCTGGCGACCCGCGCCGACAACGACCGGCACGCGGCCGCCATGCGCAAGAACCCCGACATGGAGCATGACGATCCGAACGGCCGCCGCCTCGCGCCGGGCACGTCCGCCGACCTGCTCTGGCGGTTCTCGAACGCCGGCGCCTTCAACTTCGCCTGCCTGATCCCCGGCCACCGCGAGGCCGGTATGGACGGCGCGGTGGCCGTCAAGTGACCCGCGACACCAGAGAGACCGCCATGAGACACACCCCGTTCGTCGGCGCGACCTTCGCCGCCCTGCTGCTCTCCGTCACGGCCGCCGCCGCAGCGGACGGCGTCGTGAAGAAGATCGACGAGAGCGCCGGAAAGATCACGCTGGACCACGGCCCGATCCAGAACCTCGGCATGGACGAGCCCATGGCCATGGTGTTCCGCGCCGCCGACCCGGCGCTGCTAAAGGCCGTCAAGGTCGGCGACAAGGTGACGTTCGAGGCCGAGCGCGTGAACGGCCAGATCACCGTGACCGCCATCCGGCGGAGGTGAGGGGAGGCGGAGGCGCGGCCTCCCCGGCGGGCTTGGTCTTCTCCGTCAAGGCCGACACCCGGCGCGGATAAGAGGCGCCGGACGTTTCCTCGGCGGACACCGTCTTCTCTGTCAGGACCACGCCCCGGCGCAAGTGAGAGAACCCGAAGCCGCCCGGCGGACGCCGAGACGGCCTCGGGTTCGGCGCCCGGCCTTGTGCGCTCCCGCCCATTCCCGTCTCCGCGATGTCCGTATCTGCCGCGAAGATCACGACCAGCCTTTGGGCGCTACCGCCCATGCCCGCCTTCGGGACACGACGCGAAGCGCCCGCCGTGTCCCGGAGGAGGGCGCGTAACAGAGAGACCCGGCCTCGCCGCCGATTCTCGCTCCCGCCCGCCGCGTCGACCGCCGGGCGTCCCGCCGCGCCGCCGCCGTCCGGCCAAGAACCGGAAGGCTTTCCCGCCCCTCGCCGACGTTTTTTACCGAGGCCCTTGCTTTCCGTCCTGCGAGGCGATAATCAACCGCCCTCGCCGACGGGGTTCGCCCCACACGGCCAGCGCGCCCGTAGCTCAGCTGGATAGAGCACCAGACTACGAATCTGGGGGTCAGAGGTTCGAATCCTTTCGGGCGCGCCATTCCGTTTTCGGCACCAGAAAAGTTAGCTAACACCTTGAACGGCAAGGTGAGATTGGGAGTCGTAAGTCCCTTTCCGCGCTTGTATCGGAGCTTACTGCCTAGGGTCAGCTTGAGCACCGTTTGCCGGGCCTCATAATCGCCGGAAGCCCACAGTTTCCAAGGGTTCCCGATAAACTCCAGGGCCGTTCTAAGTCTGCGCTCGAAGTCGCCTTGCGGAGCGACGTTTGCGATGCGCTCGCGGAGCAACAGCTTCTCGTTTTCAAGGCTCTCGATTTTCGTTTCGAGCGCTCGCACGACCGCCGGGACGGACGTCTCGACGATCCGCTCGACATATTGCCCGACTTGTTTTTCGATATTGGCGAGCGCCGCGCGCAGCGCTGCGGCTTCCTTCTCGACGTTCGCCTGTTTGCGCTTCCACAAATCCTTGAACATCGCGCCCGCGAGTT
The DNA here is from genome assembly GCF_042679725.1 of Methylopila musalis. Classification (NCBI taxonomy): domain Bacteria; kingdom Pseudomonadati; phylum Pseudomonadota; class Alphaproteobacteria; order Hyphomicrobiales; family Methylopilaceae; genus Methylopila; species Methylopila musalis. The sequence goes on along the minus strand of NZ_JBHTMX010000045.1, from coordinate 15,370 downwards.
TAACGATCTGCGGGCTCGGCTGCGCCGTGCGTAGCATCCCCTCGAACTCGCCTTCGATCACATCACGACGGATCGCCTTGCCGTAGCTCTCACAGGCCTTGCGCGGGCACTGGTAATAGGCGTGGCGCTTACGCTGCTTGCTGCCGCTCGTTGACCAGCACGCAGTTAGAGGGCCGCTGCAATCGTCACACACGACCGAACCGCGTAGCGGAAAATCCTCGGCGAGATTGGTACGATAGACAGCGCGTAGGCCGTTAAGCCGATCCTGAATCCGCTGATGCGTTTCGAGAGTGATGAGCGGCTCGTGATGGCCTCTGCGACGTTCGACGCCCCATTGTTCGGCTTCGACGTAGCCCGCGTAAATTGCATTGCGGAGCATGTCACCGACACGCTGATGCGGGAGCTTGCCGCCCTTCGGTTTCGGAAAGAGCGGATGCTCCTCGAGAAACCGCTGCACATCGGCCTGGCTGCCGAAGCGCCCTGACGCATACCCTTCCAAAGCCTCGACGATGATCGAGGCTTCCGGTTCTTTTCGAACGAGCACCTTGCCGTTCAGCCCGGCGACGCGGCCATAATGGTATCCTCCCGGTGCGGCGAACACGGCGAAGCCGTTCTCAATTCGCGCCTGCATACGGTGCCGTGTTTGCTCGGCATTGTTGACACGGTGATAGTCGGCGAACGCGACCGTCACGTTCTCCATGAGGCGCGAAGACGAACGGCCATCGAGCACCATGCCCGGCGTTTCCAGCGTCGCGCCTGTCTTGGCGACAGCGCGGCGAAGATCGGCGTGCAGGTAAAAATCGCGGGTGAAGCGATCAAGGTGGTCAAAGATGATGCGATACGTACGGCCTTTGTCTGCCGCGACGAAGGCGATCATATCGCGCAGGCCCGGCCGCTGGCTTTCGCTACCAGTCAGCTTATCGCTGAACACGCGGGTGATCGTGTAGCCGTGCAACGCCGCGTAGTGACGCAGGCGCGTCTCCTGCGACGCGAGGCCATCGCCCCCGCGTTCCTGCTTTTTGCTGGAGACACGCAAATACAGTACGGCGAGCTTCGGCCCGTCTGAAATGTCGATTTGAATTTTCTGGCTCATGCGCCGCGCTACTTCCAAATAATCTCCTTGCTTTGAATGCGTCCTATCAATCTACATCGGGAGATTTACCGGCCGAGCCATCAATGACGGCATCGACAATCTGCCCCCAACTTTCTGCCGAGACATTCATCTCGACGCTCATGCGAACCATGTCCCAGACGATACGCATAAGCGCGTCTTCCTGGGTATGGTCTAGCTCCAGCCCCTCAAGGTAAGAGCGGTAATCCTCCGTATCGAAGTCGGCCATAGAGGCGGCTGACTTTGGTCCGTCACGCTCCGAAAAGCGGTCGTTATCCCGTTCAATCATGGCCGCCTCCTTTCTCCGCTTCGGCAGTCTTCAAACTATATAGAACATTTATAGAACATTCTAGGTCTAAATTCCTATATAGCCAGTTATAGGCACGGCTTTCCCCGTCGCTTGCGTGTTCTCGCAAGCGCTTGCAACCATGGATCAATTCATTCGGTGATACGAGCGGACTTAAGCTATCATCCTGTTCAATCCGCCATTCCAAGCGTTGACATAACGGCTTGTTCAAACCGATACCAAGCATTGATATTCAGCACCTACCTGCGCTGTTTCAAGTCGCGCGCCCAATCCTTTCCGGTCGGGCCGCGACCCCACGGCCCTTCATGGAGAGAGCGGGCCACGGCCCAACCTCTGGCAGCGTGGCTTTGAGGGATGACACTCGAAGAGCAGGCCCGCCAAATCTTTAGCGCTCTGCCGCTTGTGGCGAGGGTCAATCACCAGATGCGTAGCGCCGTCATTGCCGTCCTGCGCCTGGCTGCTATGAGCTTCCCTGACGATGGTACGTTGGATGATGGCGATCTGGACGAAGTGCGGGCCATAAGGCCGTCACTCTGGCCTTACATCGAAGCTGATCTGGGCGACGCAATTCAGACATCGGGGCTGCCGAACAACCTCATCGAGGACTGGGAGCGCGCATTGAAAGCGGTCCGTCGAATGATCTAGCGATGAGTTCCGCTGTAGGAGATTTCGGTGATAGCGCAGAATGCAAGATGTGCGGGGTAGTACCCGCAATCTTGGCAAGGGGGCCGCTGGCGCGCCCCCGTTGCATCCCCCAGGCATTGGTGTGAGATCGGCATCGAGCCTCATCACACCATCGAAACGTCCGCCGTTTCATCGCGCTCAAGGAAGGGCGTTCCTGCCCCTCCCTGAGAACCCACCCAGACCAACCTGCGCAGTTAGATTGCGCGAAGGGAGACGCCGTTCTCCCCTCGACCCCATGGCCACCGTTATCGCCGATGGAGCGCGACCAATGGTGTCTGCCGCCCTGGAACCCGGCACCATGCTTTTGCGCATGGAAGTTGCCCTAGAGAACTTCGGCCTTCCACTGCCTCAGACGATATGATGGAGACGTATCGTCTCGCAGAGCATGAACCTATGGAAATCTTTCAAAATGATTCCCGTTACCCGCGTCAGTTGTTGTAGCGTCACTTCAGTATGAACGCCGCGAACGAGAAACATGCAAAGGCTCTGCAGGATGCCCTGCTGGCCCTTAACCCTTCGGGCCCGGACGGGTTTGAGGGGCTGCTCGGCCTCATACTAGGCGGCATCACGGGGCAATCTTTCCGTCTTGCAAAATCAGGTACTCAGCGAGGCCGCGACGGCGATTCCGCATTCGATCTCGGTGCCACATATTTCGAGGGCAAGCGTTACAAAGACGGTCTCACGAAAAACGATATCGCGCCCAAGCTCCTTGATCTTGCAAATGATGACGACGGGCAGGTGGACCTCTGGATACTCGGAGCCACCTGCGAAGTAGGATCGCAGACTGTCGAGGATGCGCGAAAATTTGCAGCCAACGAAGGTTTCGGAATTGCGGTACTCGACTGGCTAAACATCGATCTTGGATCGCTGCTTATCGCGGTGGTCTCGGCGGGCCAAAGATCAAAGGATTTCATCTCAAGCGGTCTTACCGGAACACCCGAAGCTGGCCTCATCGCGCCCGCGCTGGCGGCCATAGATCATTTCGAACAGCATCCTGATTTTGCCCAGCGTTTTGATTCACTAAGCAAAGCACTCGCAGAGGATGTGGGGCTCGGCCACGCGAAGACGAACAACCAGAATTGGATAGACAGGCTTCTCAAGAGCAAGGTTGAGGCGCGCGCCGAACTCGGCCAGCCTCTCGCGCCGCTTGACCCGTCCGGACCAGTGGCGCGCGATCGCGCGGAACGTGCGCAGCTCGCAAGCGCGTTCTCAGGAACGCCGGAGCGCGAAGTTTACGCGATCGTCGGCGAAGAGGGGGTCGGAAAATCTTGGCTCGCCGCCCAGGGTTGGAGTCTCTCAAGCCCCAAATCGCTTCTCGTCATCTGTCCAGCCGACGAGCTGATCGGTTCAGAAACGGAAGACTTCAGCGAGTTTCTCATCAGAAAGCTAATCCGCCAGACAGGCGGAGAAATTACGGAAAAATCGATCAAGCGGTGGAAGCGCCGCTTTAATTCGTGGAGCAAGAATCTCCCAGCAAGCTCGGTCCGCATTACGCTAATCGCAGACGGTCTTAACCAACCGCTCAAGTCGAACTGGGGGCGCTGGATCGATCGCGCGGCGCTGCATCTAAAGCGGCTAGGTGGCTGCCTGGTGCTGACCACGCGCACGCACCACTGGACGCACCTTAAGAACACAGTCTCATGCGGTGTAAAGCAAATTATCCTTGGAGAATGGTCGGTCGACGATGTCAAACAGATACTGGCCAGACGTAGCATCGTTTATTCAAATATTGGGAACGAAGTTTTAGAATCGATTAGAAATCCGCGCCTTCTTGGTATCGCGATCGAGCTCGTCGAAGCAGGCGCGATAGCGCTTTTAGACGAGCTCAACGTCGGACGTCTCCTCTTCGAACATATGCGTAGGACAGATCACCATGGGGGGTCACCGATTTCGGGAATAGCCTTTGCAGAGCTCTTGAGAGAACTTGCAACAAAGGCGTTGCAACGCGCGAATGCGCAAAAAAAGGACGATTTAAGGCTTTTCGATACCGGAGAGGAAGAGCAACTTAAGGCTGTCTCGTCGAGCAGATTCTTCTCCGTGGTGAAAGGCAGCACTTCAAAGTACGAAATTAAATCTGAAGGCCTCAACCTCGGACTCGCACTTTATCTGGTGCATCAACTCGAACAAGAATTGCGAAACGGGCGCGATCCGCGCGACCGGCTCGGAACAATCTTGGAACCTATCAGCGCGCTGGACGAGACAGCAAAGGTTGCGCTGCTTGCCACACAGATCGCTTGTCTTGATGGAGAGACAAGCCCCCCAGTGAGCTCCGCGCTGATTGAGAAATTCGTATCTCTGCAAAACCTCCCGGATGCCCAGGTGGATGCGTTTGCCAACCTCGCAACGTCGGCACCGATAGCCTTCTTGGCCGCCGCCGAAAACGTATACCTGTCAGCGGAGCACGTGCCAAACGATGGATGGCTGCTCTATGCACTAGCTAATCATCGCGACGATCCTCAAGTTCGTCGACTTATCATGGAGAGTGTCAAACGTTGGCTCTCACTTTATTCGCTAGCACCCGAGCGCCGGATGCACAGGAGCAAGCAGAGAGACCCGGCAGAGCAGGTCGAAGAAGAACGTACAAAGATTCTTGCCGAGATTGAAAAGCGTAAAGGGGAGCTTACCAATTCGGAGCAAATCTACTTACGAGAAAACCTCGTAGAGACGCCGCAAGCAAAATTCGACGCCCTAAGTCGCTTCGCTTTTCATTTGGTCGCCGGACTACCTTTGGCAGAACTCGCCCCCCACCTCGTTAGGTGGAGATTCTCCTTCGCGCTCAATACTTCGACGTCCGCGCCATATACGGAATTTGAACAGCTCCTTCACTACAACTGCATCGATTGGGAAGAGACCAGAGCCGCTTTGCTGAAGGCGATTGAGGCACTACCCGAGCTAAATTCATCACGCGTAGGCAAGTGGACGCGAGTGGGCGTCCTATACGGCACGGGCGATCCACTCGATGCCGAGGCGGGCGCGGAGCTGCGCGAGGAGCTCACGCGCGATCAGGAACGTTTCGAGGGCTGGTCGATCAAGGAGGACTACTGCTCCGTCGATCCCTGCGATCCGGGCACTAAAATGCCGGACAACGTTTCGATTACCGCGCGAAGCTACAGAGAAATCGATCCGGCGAAAGTCGCGACCGCTCGGGGCATGGGCGAACAGGATTACTTCTTCCGCGGCGCGCGCGCCGCCGTCGCCCGCTTCGCACCAGCCGATGCGATCGTTACGCACAACGCCCTCGCAAACAACGTACTGAACCGAGATGGGTATGCGCGGCGTCAAGGCGTTTTGGAGCTAGCTCGCCACAGCGCCGCTCTCACAAGAGATGTCGCGGACAGCTTTCTTGCGGCCGGCGTTGCGAGCACGGCTTCCTACAGGGACGAGGCCGATGGTCGAGACGAGTTTCTAACGGCTCAGTTTTCAATGCTGATAGCATTTCCACATCTCACGGCCGAAGAACAGTTCGATGCGGCCGCTGATATGAAGGGTGGGACGCTCTTACTGGAGCTCCTCTCCTGCACCAAAAAAGCGAATCCCGCTAAAGTTGAACAGGTACTAGAGCGTGTTCTCCAGAGTGGCGACGAAGACGCTCAGACTGCCGTCGCTGCAGCGATCCATTATTCTGGATCAGAACTAACTTCGCAGGCTATCACAATAATCAAAAGCTTCATACGATCTACAAACGAAAATCTTCGGCAAGAGGCGCTCGCCCTCGCTGCGTCGAGCGGTGACACGACGTTGCTGCGCGACGTGGTCGATAGCGGTTGGGGCGCGAAAAAATCGGCAGGTCGCGACAACAAATTCGAGAACTGGCATGGGTCAACCGCAATACTGAGGGCTCTGGACGCCGGACTGATCGAGACCGACAACGCCCTCGACCGCATAGATCTTTCCCACTACGGATTCGCAGCCAAGAGGCTCACCAAGGAATGTGTTGACCGCGTCGCCGCGCGTGTCGAGGCGGCGCTTGCGAAAGCGCTTGCCTATGAGGGTAACGTGGCGCTGCCGGATATTGCTACTGGTATTCCGAAGGCATCTGATCTGACACCGCCCCTAATCTCACTGACCGAGAGCCCGCCACCCGAAAATGACTTAGCGTCGCAGATGAGGCGGTTGGCGGAAACGGATTCGCAGTTCGATGATCGCCAACGACGTATGAGCGAAGCCTATGAGCGTTTCACTGCTGAACTAACGTCAGCAGATGCGAACCTTATACTATCCGACCTCACCTTTGGCGGTATTAAATCGATTGTCGAACAAGACACCGCGCGCGGTGAGCGATGGCTCGCTATGCTTGCTGCCGCCTCTGAACGCGAACTTCGCCATCTCCACAACTTCGCACTGCAAGTTGCGATTGCGCGTGCCGCTAACGGCAATAGTGCAGCGGTTGATCTCGCCGCTCGCGTTCTTGATCAGACGCCCACGGTTCGCCGCGTCAGCGGTGCCGCCGCCGTTCCAGCCGAGTCCATAACTCTCTGGCATAATGCCGACAATCTGTCATTATTTGAGATGTGCAAGAAGCGACTTCGCATGTCTCAGAACGACGGGGATATTGCGCGCGAAGTTATCGCAGCGCACTTCGCTGGAAAGGTTGCGCTCCTGCAGAACTACGTTGATGAACGTCTCGCAACAGGGCGTCCCTTCGAAATCGCACTAGCAATCATGATAGCAGGATTGTCCGACCAGAGTGCGCACTCTGATGCGGTGCTGTCACGCTTCGAAGGCACCAAAGGATTTATAGGTGCAGCACGCTCAGCCGCGCAGGACGCTTATGCGCGGAACCGGTGGGCGAAGATATGGTTCCGTAAGATGTGGGACGCGCAGCGAGGGGAAGACTTCTGGGAAGCGTCAGTTCTATTTATGAAAGTCATCGATGGTCGTTTTGACATGTGGCCCAAAATTCCGTGTGAGCCATCTGAGATCTTCCGCGCATTCATGCCGACAATAGATAAAGAAATCAATAAGCAAGCGGAGAAGAGACTTGGCGAGCATAAGAAGAAATTGTTTGGCGAAAAAGCCCCAGCCTCGCTTATGTTGCATGCAGATTAGAAAAAAGCCTCGTAAGTTGGAACCGGTTTCTGCCTTAAGAGCACGAGAGTGATGTACTCCTCGCGCGATTGTCGAATGACGCATAATTGTTTGGTTTGCCACGCGCGTCCCGCAGCATGCCCTTCATTTCCGGCCGTTGCCAGAACTCCGGCATCTCCACCGTAAAATACCCCTGATCGCGAGCTTCCAGCAGGCCGCTCTCGCCGCCTGTCGCCTCGCGGATATCCTCGACCTGGAGGAGCGGCCGGGATTGCTCCGACAGATTGTCGCCTGAACCGCTCACCTGATTGGCGTTCACGTTGAAGCCGCGCACCATCACGGACGTTTTGCCCGAGCGGTGCTCGATCTCCCTGAGCGTGTCCGTATCCGGCAGCCCGCGATAGAGTGTGTGCGCAACTGCCTTGCGCCAGATGCGCGCCGTCTCCTTGCCGTAGCGCGCTTCGATCTGCGCCGGAGCGTTCTGGAACACGCCGAGGAAGTTGACGCCGCCCTCGCGGTAGAGCGTCAGAATCTCATTGAAGTTCGAGACGTAGAGCTGGCCCCATTCCTCACCGACGAGCAGCGCCCGCAGCGGCCCATACGCGTCAGCGAAGCGCTCCACGATTGCCGATGTCATCGCGCCCACAAGGGTGCGGCTTGTGTCGCTACGCGCCGAGCCAATGATAAAAAGCGCCGTACGTTCGTGCTTCATGTTCGCTGGATCGAACGTGTTGCGGTCCGTGACATCGCGCGCCGCCATGCCAGGCTGGAAGCCTTGCAGCCGTTCTAGGATCAACGAGAAATACGCGTTCCACTGATTGGGCGATTTTGTCATCGCGGCGATGAGACGGCACATGCCGCTTTCATCCTCCAAGCGGCTATCGCTCGCCCAGAGGAGCAGATCGTCTCCTATCTCTTCAGGTCCACGGCCAAAAAAATCCCACAAGCCGCCCGGCGTGCAAGGCAGACGCGAAGAGTTGAGTTTCGCCGTGATTTTCAGGTAAAGCGCGAACATCGAGCGGACGCCCTGGCCGATCCATTTGTGGTCTGTGTTGGGATCGACGGGTACCAGATATTTCGCGGCGTCAGCGGCGGCATCACCAACAAGCGCCCGCAGTTCCGGCCGCCGGGCTATCTCGATCAGGCGCGTGTTGATGTTGTAGCTTTCAGACGGATAGCCGTAGAGCCGCCCCGGATTAATGAAGCGGACGCGGTAGCCTTGCCGCTCCAGCGTCTTCCACGAAACCCAGGCAAGTTCGGCGTCTTTCGGGTCGGTGATGATCTTCGTCATATGCGCGGTACGCGGCGAGACGAGATTGACGCCAAGGAAGCGCGTCAGCTTCCCTTTGCCCGCCTGTGCGTCGATCGCGACAGGCTCGGTGCCGCCATAGACGAGCGGACGGCCGTTGAAGAAGCCCAACTCGATCCCAAGCCGCAGTCCGTTCCGCGTCGGCACGAGCGCGTTCATAGCAACCCCGAGCGCTTGAGAACTTCGTCGTCATCGAGTTTAGCGCGGCCGAGCTGACCGCTTGGATTGGCGATCAGCATGGCTTCGAGCTGCGCGGCTGCTTTCGCTTCGGCGCGGTCGCGCGCAATGCGCGCCTGCGCGGCATCCTCCCACGCAAGGCGCTGTTTGGAATGCGCCTTTAGAGACCACAGGAATTGATAAATCTCGATGCAATGACGGATGTTCATCGCAGGCTCCGGCCCGGTATCGGACGCGAGCCTTCGCCATTGAATGCGCAGGAGCCGCAGCGATCAGTATCGCGCGGCGCATCCAGCTCGATCTCATCGTCCCAGGTTGCGAAGCGAAACGGCTCTTCGTTCGAGCGGTGGGCCGGACGCTGCTCAGGTGCAGAAGACGCCGGAAGGCTCGGCACCAGTTTGGCGTTGTCGAACGCGTCCTGCGCCTGTTTGGCTTTCAGATATTCGAGGCCAACCGAGCCTGCCAAATAGCCGCCGATCAAGATGTATATGATCCACGAGCTTGGCACGCGGACGCCGAACAGCAGGCTCGCAAACACCGCGAAGTAGAAGGCGAGCCCGGCACCGATCAGGCCGCGATAGATGAAGGCTCGCGCGGCTCGCGGTTCGAAGACATTTCCGAACAGGACGATCGTTCTGTCCCAAGCGAACAGGCAGATGATGCTGACGAGCAGCGCCACGAACGCGACGACGGCATAGACCGCCGCCGCAGCGGCGAGAGCCGCCGCGCCGATCAGCGCAGTGATAAACAAAAACCCGGCGATGCCCGAGCTTTGTCCGTTCATGGCAGTCTCTCCAGTTTGAGAAAGGATCAGCGGTCGAGCCGGAGCCCGAGCTCTCCAGACAGCTCGGCTCCGCGCTCGCGCGCAGCGCTGGGGTAATCGCGGGAGAAGCGCAGGAAGCGTCCGATCTCCGAGCGCAGTTCGAGCCGCCGTTCGGCTTCGGCCTTGCGCAGCTCGCGAAACCGCTCCTGCAGAACGGCGCGCTCTTCAAGTTGCTGTTCGATCAGGGCTTGCCGTTCGGCTGCCTGACGCTGGCGCGTGGTTTCCGCATCGCGTTCATGCTCGTGGCGCGTCCGCTGATATTCGCCCGTGATCCTGGTCCAAGCGCCTGCCGATCCTCGATCACCAATCCGGTCCGCCGCATGCGCAAAGGCGCGGCCGATCCCAGAACCTTCGCCTTGATGTAAGCGCCGAGCGGCGCGCCCTTGGCTTCCGCAATTAGCCGCGCGCGTTCATCCTCGCTCAGGCGCAGGCTGAACGGAACCGGGCGCTTTTTGATGGACGGCGGAGCCGCCGATCCGGCGATGGGCTGAAAAGTGCCACTTAGGGACATGGCGGCACCGGAGCTTTGCGCTCCTGGTGCTCAAGAACGGTGTTCCAGTCCGCCAACACCCCGAACAGCTCGTTCGAAGTGTCGTCGTCCAGGCGCGCCACTTATTTTATTAAAATCGCTATCTAATTTGCGTCTGCCTGAACGCGGGTGACGGTCGCCGTTCCTCGCCGATGTTCAGGCCACGTGTCTGCCCATGAGCGCTTGCACGCCGACGATAAGCTGATCGCGGAAGACCCGATCGGTTTCTTCGGCTTTCCGCATATGGCCACTGCGGACAGTGCTCGGGACAAACATCGAGCAGCCGAACCGATTTCCGAACTTAACGCCCCCAGTGGTCCGCTGCCCGGCCATTCTCTCGATCCCTGCGGTCTGCAATCTTTGCTTGATCGCTCGATGACGACGCGCCGATCACGGAGGGTGACGATCCCGAAGAGGCGGGCGCCAGCCTGCGCGACGAACGCGCCGACGCGCTGTTGACGCCGGAGCTCCAGCAGAAGTTTCTCAAAAGCCTGACCGGTTCTCCCTCCACCAACAACGCTTACGTCCTTGGCCGCAAAGAGTTTGTGGTGCTGGCCCCCGAGCTCCGAAAGGGCATCGACGTCGTCCGGCGTAAACGAGCGGGCTCACCGGAAGAGCGGCGCGCCTTCATCCGCAATCCGAGGCCGGCGCTGGCGGAAGCCTTTGGAGAGGACGGCGCCGAAGAAACGGCCGCGCTTCTTTTTGTTGAGACCCATCAGTGTTCGGAGCGTGTCCTCGGCCTCGGCGTCTGGGAACCGCCCCAGACCTCATGGATCAAGACGCGCGCCGGCCAGTGGCTTCCTGAACGCTTCCCGATCAAGATCGGCGAGCGCGTCCTCACCATCACTCCCGAAAGCCTCGACGCGCTGGTCGAGCGCGTCGAGGCCGCTCGGGCGACCGGCGACACCGAGATGGAGGTGGAGGGCGTAAGCCATCCGCTCGCCGACGTCGAAAACGCGATCTCTCAGGTCCGCGAGCGCTATCCCGAGGACGAGCCCAAGCCGACCGACGAAACGCCCGAGACTGAGCGGCAGGTTCTCCAGATCAAGACCAATCTCGAGGGCGTCGACTACGAGATCTCCCGGCCGTCGCGAATCTCGGCCATCGCCTGCGAGATGCCGGGCGCTGAAGGCGCTGCTCGACGCTCCGGTCGCGGGCGTGCCGGCCATCATGATGCGGCGCATGAAAGAGCAGATTCTCGAAGGACTGCCGACCAAGCAGGTGAAGACGTATCCGGTCGATATGCCTCCGGCGCAGGCGCCGGCCGCTCCGGTTCGCCGGGATCGCGGGCTCACCCGTTCGGCGCCTCAAAACCTTCCAGCGTGATCTTGCCCCTCACGCTGCCGCTCTCGATCAGCGCGTGCGCGCGCCTGAGAGTGGCGGCGTTGATCGGCCGCAACGTCTCGGTCCGCGTGCTGCGGATCGCGCCCTCGTCGACGAGACGCGACACCGTGTCGAGAAGCGCGCCCTGTTCGGCCAGGTCGACCGTGGCGAACAGGGAGCGCGTGAACATGAACTCCCAGTGGGTCGACACGCTCTTGCGCTTGAACGGGGCGACGTCGAGCGTGGCAGGATCGTCGATCAGCGCGAAGCGGCCCTGCGGCGCGATCAGCTCCACGATCTCGGCGAGGTGGCTCTCGGTGCTGGTGGTCGAAAACACGAAGCCCGGGGCGCCGAGGCCGAGGGCTTCGATCTGCCGCGCCAGCGGCCGGGCGTGATCCACCACATGATGCGCGCCGAGTTCGGTCGCCCAGGCCTTCGTCTCCGGCCGTGAGGCGGTGGCGATGACGGTCAGGTCGGTGAGCGCGCGGGCGAGCTGGATCGCGATGGAGCCAACGCCGCCCGCGCCCCCGATGATGAGAATGGCGGGCGCGGCGCCGGGGACGGCGCGGCCCTTGACGTCGAGTCGGTCGAACAGCGCCTCCCACGCCGTGATGGACGTCAGCGGCAGCGCGGCGGCGTCCGCCCAGCCGAGCGACGCCGGCTTGCGGCCGACGATGCGCTCGTCGACCAGATGGAGCTCGGCGTTGGCGCCGGGCCGCGTCAGCGCGCCGGCGTAGAACACGTGATCGCCGGGCTTGAACAGGGAGGCCTCCGGGCCGGTCTCCACCACGATCCCGGCCGCGTCCCAGCCCAGCACCTTCCAGCCGTCGCCGTCCGGCCGCACGCCGGCGCGGACCTTGGCGTCCACCGGATTGACGGAGACGGCTTTGATCTCGACCAGCAGATCGCGCCCAGCCGGCGTCGGGCGCGGCAGGTCGATGTCCGCCAGCGCATGCTCGTCCGCGATGGGACCGGGGGTGGTGTAGCCGATGGCGCGCATCTCGCGTCTCCTGCCGGATGGGGGAACGTCTCGTCCGGCTACAGGTGACGCTTGATCTCAACGCCCGCAAGAACGCACATAAATCGCACATAGTGTCGAAAAAGGTACTGTCCGATGCCCCGCGTCCGTCACGAGCGTTTCGATTGCAGCCCCGGCTGCCCGGTGGAGGCGACGCTCGCCCTCATCGGCGGCAAGTGGAAGGGCGTGGCGCTGTGGCATCTGTCGCAGGGCACGCTGCGCTTCAACGAGATCCGCCGCCGGCTGCCGAACGTCACGCAGCGGATGCTGACCAACCAGCTTCGCGAGCTGGAGGCGGACGGCTTCGTCATCCGCACCGTCTATCCCGAGGTTCCGCCCAAGGTGGAGTACAGCCTGTCGGAGCGCGGCCGCAGCCTCAAACCCGTGATCCTGGCGCTGAAAGCGTGGGGCGAGGCCCATGCCCGCGGCGCCGACGTGGCGGGCGCGAGCGACGCGGCCTGACGGGCGCCGCCCGATCGCCCGGCCGCGCAGTCCCGGAGCGGCCGAACCGTCGTCCGATCGGCGTCCGCTCCGAACGCCGGGGCGGACGCACAGCTTCGGCGTGGGGTCAGAACCGGACCGCCACGCGGCCGTTCCAGCCGTTGAGGGTGGTGTCGTCGCCGAAGGCGCCGTTGTAGCCGGCCGAGATGTCGACGCCGGCGTCGGTGGAGAGCTTCACGCCCGCGCCCACCCGCCACAGCGGCGAGGCGCCCTTCTGGCGCAGCACCAGCGGCGGGGCGTCGAGCACGCCCTGCACGGCCGCGAACTGCCCTTCCATCCGCCAGTTGGCGCGCTGGAACTCCATGCCGCCGCGGGCGAAGACGTCGAGATGGACGCCCTCCGCCACCGGCAGCTTGGCGCCGAGCTCGACGCCCGGCGTCGCCGAGAAGGCGAAGGTGGTCTGCTTGCGGAAGTTGATGGCCGCCACTGAGCCGCGCTCGCGCGCGTCCATCTCGATCCAGCGGCCGTCCAGCAGCACCTGCGGCTCGGCGTAGAACGCGCCGGCCTCCAGCGTATAGCCGAGCCGGGCCGACAGCCCGAACTGCCGCGAGCTCTGCCGGTAGCGCACCGAGTTGCCGATGCCCGGATGCAGCTCGTCCGGCAGATAGGCGCCCTCCAGCGTCTCGCCCGGCGTGAACGCCACCTGCGCCAGACTGGTGTCACGGGCGCCGGAGAAGCTGGCCTTGCCGCCGCCGAGGGTGAAGTCCGCGAACACGCCGCCCTTGGCGAATTTGGCGAGGCCGAAGAACTGCCAGCCGTCGCCCTTGGTGGAGGACAGCATCGCGTCCCCGAAGCCGATGCGCGAGGTGTAGTCGGTGTGGGCGGCGGAGAAGCCCAGCGCCCAGTTGTCGGCGATCGCCGCGCGGCCGCCGAAGGTGAAGGTGCGGTAGCGGTCGTCGCGGTCGGAATAGCCCGTTCCCCGGTCGAACGAATATTTGGTGTCCGGCGCGAAGCTGAACCAGACGCAGCGCGCCAGCGGGTCGCCCCGCTCCTGGCCGCCGCCGCAGCGCCGGGCCACGTCGAGCCCCTCGTCCATGGCGCGATCGACCATTTCGAGGCTGTGCACCGCGTAATGCGGCGTCAGGCGCATCAATCCTGCGCCGAGCGTCGCGGCGTCGGGCGAGAAGCGCAGCATGTTGATGAGCCGCGCCATGGGGTTCACCGGGCTCGCGGCCGCCTCGACGCCGTCGAGATAGGAGCCGAGCCCGACCGCGTTCGGGTCCTTCACGCCCGAGGCCGGATCGTTGGCGAGATCCCGGAACAGCGGCTTGTTGGCCGAGAGCACGAGATCGACGCCGTTCTCGACCGTGGTCGTGAACTCGAAGCCGACGGCCGGCCGGAAGGTCGGCGAGACGCCGGCGTTGGTCATCCCGTCGGCCGCGCTTGCGATGACGTAGCTTTCGAACAGCTGGTCGATCGAGAGGAAGTTGAGCGGCGCCGTGCCCGCGAAGGCGCCGGTTCCCGTGATGTCGAGACGATCGGTCGTCTGGCTGTTGAGGTCGATGTCGACCACGTAGCGGCCGGTTCCGGTCTGCCCGTAGCCGCCGGTCAGATCGACCCGCCCGACCTCGCCGACGCCGTGGTTGCTCATCAGGCCCTCGTTCACGAAGGCGCCGTCTGGCCCGGTCGCGATCGTCCGGAGGCCGATGAAGCTCGACGCGGCGTCGTTGCGGAAGCCGTTGACCCCGGTCCCGAGGTCAATGTCGCCGATGACGCGGCCGCCGATGTTGTCGATCTGGTCGTCGCCGAAGGTCGCCGTCAGGGTGCGCGCGCTGAAGTCGCCGATCAGATCGCCGAGCGCGACGCCCTCGGTCTCCACGTCGGCGCCGAGCGCGTACATCAGCGTCTTGTTGGTCAGCAGGTTGTCCGCGCCGCCGACGAACAGGGCCGCCTGTCCGGTCCCCGAACCGCCGATGGTGCGGGCGCCGTTCAGCGTGACCGTGATGTTCCCCTTGCCCTGCGCCGAGGAGCTTTCGGCGTAGACCGCGACGGAGTCCGCGCCCTGCGCCGCGAGCGAGCCGCCCGCCGTCAGCGTGACGGCCCCGGCGTCGCCCTGGCCCGTGGCGCTCTGGCCGAACAGGGCGTAGGAGCTTGCGCCGCGCACCACGATGGTGTCGTTCGCGGTCGCCGTCACCGCCGCCGCGTCGCCGACGCCGCCGCGCGAACCCGCGCCGGACTGGCCAAGCGCGAGCGACGAGAGACCGCCGAAGCCGCCGCCGCCGCCCACCGCCTGCGCCACCACGCCGTGGGAACGGGCGCCGGTGGCGAGAATCTCGCCCGTCTGGACGATCCGGACCGTTCCGCCGTCGCCACGGTCGCCGCCCGGCGTCTTGAAGCCGATGGAGTCCGGCCCATCGCCGTCGCCGTCGGTCGAGAAGCGGCCGAAGCCGGCGCCGCCGATGCCGCCGCCGCCGCCCACCGACTGGGCGATGATCGCGACCGAGTCGCGGCCCTCCGTGACGATGGAGCCGGTGCGGATCACCTCGACGTTTCCGGCGTCGCCGCCCGCGCCGCCGAGCGCGCCGAGCGCGAGCGCGAGCCCGCCCTTGCCGCCGGCGTC
>NZ_JBHTMX010000044.1:0-19509 GCF_042679725.1 Methylopila musalis | reverse complement strand
CGACAGGCGCCATGTCAGCCGGCGGCCCGCAGCGGGGCGTCCGGCCGAACCGCGCGCCACCAGCGCTCCAGCGCGGCGTCGGTCGGCTCGGCGTAGACGGCGAGGTCGCCGGCATAGGCGCCCCAGGCGCCGGAAAAGGCCGGGGCGACGGAGGTGACGATCGGCAGATCACGGAGAATGGCGGCGGCGAAGGCGTCCACGAGGCCGGACCGCTCCGCCTCGAGCTTGCCGAACTTCGACAGCACCACGAGGTCGCACTCTCCCTCGATCGCCGCAAGCGCGTCGACGCAGGCCGCGGCGACCCCGGCCGGATCGAGATGGCAGGCGAGCGAGCCGGGGCCGAGGTCCTGGCCGATCACGTGACGCCGGCCGGTGGTCAGGTCACGCACCGCGCGGCCGGAGCACCCTGCGCCCGCCACGCCGCCGGTCTCCTCCACACAGCCCGCGACGCGCCAGCCCTCGCTCCGGCGCAGGGCCGCGAACCGGGCGAGGCTCCGCCCCACCACGTCGCTCGCGCCGTTCTGAAGCGCGATCACCCGCCGTTCCACCACCCGCCCTCCGAGCGCGGCCACTATCAGCGGCCGAAGACCCAATCGTGATGCATGTACGCATACAGCGGCGCGCAAGGCCAGCGCGGCGGAGGCGTTGGACGGCGGCGTTCTCACATCGGTCGGGCGCGAGCGCGGCGTGCGGACAACGTCCGAAATGCCGAGGCCACGGATGCGGTTCGCGCGTGGCCGTTCCGCCGGTCCAGTCAGCTTCGCGCGGAGACGTTCTTACGCAGAGACCTGAGGCGTCAAAGATTGTGAGGAGAGAAGCGTCAGGCGACCTTCACCGCTGGGCGGAACGGGATCACCTTCGGGGCGAAGGAGGAGGTCGGCGCGTCGCCGTGAAAGGCCGACAGATGACCCGTCTCCACCACCTCGTCGAT
The DNA here is from genome assembly GCF_042679725.1 of Methylopila musalis. Taxonomy (NCBI): domain Bacteria; kingdom Pseudomonadati; phylum Pseudomonadota; class Alphaproteobacteria; order Hyphomicrobiales; family Methylopilaceae; genus Methylopila; species Methylopila musalis. Next base: position 18,578 of record NZ_JBHTMX010000044.1, on the reverse strand, counting down.
CGCCCGCCGCAGATCGGCGGGGCTGTTGACCTCGTGGCCGAGATCGGAAGACAACGTCGCCGCCGCGCCGATCAGGGCGGAGAAAATGGCGCGGGGGTCTTCGCCACAACGCTGGAGGGTGCGGGCGAAGCGGAGGATGACTGCGTTCACGTCGTCGTTCGACATGGCTGGCGCTTTCGTATGCTTGAAACCTGAACCGTAAGCTACGCAGGTGGTGGTGTGTTCGCCGTCGCTGTCGTTTCAAAAACGACCGGCGAATCAGTCATCTTTCGAAGGTGAGCCGCAGTTCGCGCCGAATTGAGACCCGATTGCGGCGAAGATGCGCCACAGGTAAACACAAGATCACAGCCCTGCGACGACTGGGGGATCGCTGAGCGCCTGCAGTCGCGCCGCCGAGAGCCGGGCGAAACGCAGGGTCACGGCCTTGCGGCGCGCGCCGGCCAGAGGATGGACCGGCGCCTCGCGCAGCACGGCGGCGCCGTAGCCGTCCGCCCCGATCAGCCCGACGTCGTCAGGGATGAGGTCTTTGGGAAAGCCGCCCCCGACCGCGAAGTAGAACCGGTCGCAGAACGCGCGGTATTCCGGCCATTTGCGATCGGCGCGAAAGTCCTGCGGCCCCGACTTGATCTCCACGATCACGACCTCCCCGTTGCGCCCCAGCGCCATCACGTCCGCCCGCCGGCCCGAGCGAAGCGGCGTCTCCAGCAGGCAGCTCAGGCCCGCCTCCCGGAAATGCCGGCACACCCCGCGGGCGATGAGCGCCGCGACGCCGGACAGCGAGGGCCGGCGCGCCTCCCGGACGAGGTCGATCTCGTCCAGACCGGCGTTTCTTTCGGCCGCGATGGAACCGATGTTCTCCATACGTTCGAATTTGGCACGGAACAGGAACGGCGCCAAGTCCAAACGTCAGGCGGTGGCCGCGCCGTCCAGAAGCGCGCGCAGCCGGGGCCGGTTCAGCGCCAGCCATTGCAGCGCCAGCAGCAGATAGGCGTTGCGGGGCGCGGGATCGGCGAGGGCGGCGAGCGCGTCGTCGATCGGGACCGCGAAGGGCTGCGTCAGCTCCTGCTCCTCCTCCGCGCCGGCCTCGTCCGGAAGCGCGCCCGAATCGACGGCGGCGAGGAAGACCGTGGCGTTCTCGTCCACGATGCCGGGGGTGGGCAGGAAGCGGAAGGCGACGGCGAGCGCAGCGGCGGTCAGGCCGGTCTCTTCCTGCACCTCGCGGGCTGCGGCCTCGGCGGCGTCCTCCCCCGGCTCCATGCGGCCGGCGACGATCTCCACCAGATCGCCATGGCCGGTGGCGAGATGGGCCGGCAGGCGGAACTGGCGGATCAGCACCAGCGCGTCGCGGGCGAGGTCCACGGCGATGACGCCGACGCAGGGGCCGGCGCGCAGCACCTCGCGGTGCTGGGAGATCGCTCCGCGCTCCGCCGTCGCGGGCAGCGTCACCCGCCAGCCTTCCAGCCGGCGATAGCCGTCGAACAACGTCTCCGGCCCCTCCAGCGCCACGTCGGCGACGCGGTCGGCGAGCGCGTCCGGCCCGCTCATTGCGCCACCGCGTGGGATTCGGTCGCGGTGGCGTCGAAGGCGGCGGCGAGCAGCGCGCGGGCGTAGTCGGTCTTCGGCGCGGCGAAGATCTCCGCCGCCGATCCCTGCTCCACCACCTTGCCGCCGCGCATCACGATGAGGTCGTTCGCAAGCGCCTTCACCACCTTCAGATCGTGGCTGATGAACAGGTAGGAGAGGTTGCGCCGCGCCTGCGCCTCCCGCAGCAGCTCCACGATCTGCGCCTGCACCGACATGTCGAGCGCGCTGGTGGGCTCGTCCAGCACGATGAAGGCGGGCTCCAGCACCAGCGCGCGCGCAATGGCGATGCGCTGGCGCTGGCCGCCGGAAAACTCGTGCGGGTAGCGGTCGAGCGCGTCGTCGCCGAGCCCAACGTCCGCGAGCGCGCGGGCGACGGTGGCGCGCGTCTCCGGCGCCTTCAGCGTCCGGCCCTGCACGCCGAGCCCTTCGGCCACGATGTCGAGCACGGGCATGCGCGGGCTCAGCGACCCGTAAGGGTCCTGGAACACGATCTGCATGTCCTTGCGCAGCGGGCGCATGGCGCGGAAGCCGAGCCCGTCGATGCGGCGGCCGAGATAGGTCACCGGGCCCTGGCTCGAGATCAGCCGCAGGATGGCGAGGCCGAGCGTGGTCTTGCCGGAGCCGCTTTCGCCCACCACGCCGGTGGTCTGGCCGCGCCGGACGGTGAGCGACACGCCGTCCACCGCCTTCACATGGCCGACCGTGCGGCGGAGCAGGCCGCGGCGGATGGGGAACCAGACCTTGAGGTCCTCGGTCGTCACCACGGTCTCGGCGCTTTCGTCGCGCGGCGGCGGGGCGCCCTTGGGCTCGGCCGCCAGAAGCTTTCGCGTGTAGGCGTGGACCGGGTGCGCGAACACCTGCGCGGTCGGGCCCTGCTCCACGATGCGGCCGCCGGTCATGACGCAGACCCGGTCGGCGATCTTGCGCACGATGCCGAGGTCGTGGGTGATGAACAGCATGGCCATGCCGAGCCGGCCCTGCAGCTCCTTCAGCAGCGCGAGTATCTGGGCCTGAACCGTCACGTCGAGCGCGGTGGTGGGCTCGTCGGCGATCAGGATGTCCGGCTCGTTGGCGAGCGCCATGGCGATCATGACGCGCTGGCGCTGCCCGCCGGACAGCTGGTGCGGGAAGGCGTCCAGCCGCTCCTCGGCGTTGGGAATGCCCACCTGATGCAGCAGCTCCAGCACCCGCGCGCGCGCCTTGGCGCCCGACCAGCCGCGGTGCACGGTCAGTATCTCGCCCACCTGCCGCTCGATGGTGTGCAGCGGGTTGAGCGAGGTCATGGGCTCCTGGAACACCATGGAGATGTCGGCGCCGCGCACCTTGCGCAGCTCCTTCTCCGGCGCCTTCAGGAGATCGCGGCCGTCGAACAGGATTTCGCCGGACGGGTGGCCTGCGGCGGGGTAGGGCAGCAGCCGCACCACCGACAGCGCGGTGACGGACTTGCCGGAGCCGCTTTCGCCGACCAGCGCCAGCGTCTCGCCCTTGGCGAGGTCGAAGGACACGCGGTCCACCGCGAGCGAGCGGCCGCCCTCGCGGGCGAAATCCACCGACAGGTCGCGGACGGAGAGGAGGGGGGCGGAGCTCACCGGAACGTCTTCCTCGGGTCGAAGGCGTCGCGCACGGCTTCGCCGACGAAGATAAGCAGCGACAGCATCAGGCCGATCACCACGAAGCCGCAGATGCCGAGCCAGGGCGCCTGCTGGTTGGCCTTGCCCTGCGCCAGCAGCTCGCCGAGCGACGGCGAGCCCGGCGGCAGGCCGAAGCCGAGGAAGTCGAGCGCGGTGAGGGTGGAGATCGAGCCCGACAGGATGAAGGGCATGAAGGTCAGCGTCGCCACCATGGCGTTGGGCAGCAGGTGGCGGAACATGATCGAGCGGTCGGACACGCCGAGCGCGCGGGCGGCGCGCACATATTCGAAGTTGCGGCCGCGCAGGAACTCCGCCCGCACCACGCCCACCAGCGCCGTCCACGAGAACAGCAGCAGGATGCCGAGCAGCACCCAGACGCTCGGCGTCAGCACCGCCGAGATGATGATGAGCAGGTAGAGCGTCGGCACCGAGGTCCAGATCTCGATCACCCGCTGGAACAGCAGGTCGATCCAGCCGCCGAAATAGCCCTGCACCGCGCCGGCCGTGACGCCGATGACCGAGGACAGCAGCGTCAGCGCCAGACCGAACAGCACCGAGAGCCGGAAGCCGTAGATCAGCCGGGCCAGCACGTCGCGGCCCTGGTCGTCGGTGCCGAGCCAGTTCCACTCCAGATCGCCGCAGCCCTTGGCCCGGGGCGCGGCGCCGCCCTGCTGCGCCACCGGATCGCCGTCCGGCGTGCGGTCGGCCATGGCTTGCGCGCACTGGGCGTCGCTGAGCAGCCAGGTCGGGGGCGAGGGCGCCGGCGTCGGCAGGTTGAGGTTGATCGTGTCGTAGGAGTAGCGCACCGGCGGCCAGATCATGTAGCCGCCGGACTGCTTGATGAGGTCCTGAAGATAGGGGTCGCGGTAGCCGGCCTCGGTCTCGAAATCGCCGCCGAAGGCGGTCTCCGGATAGAACTTCACCGCCGGAAAGTAGAACCCGCCATCGTGCTTCACGAGGAACGGCTTGTCGTTGGCGATCAGCTCCGCGCCGAGGCTCAGCACGAACAGGATCAGGAACAGCACCAGCGACCACAGCCCGCGCCGGTTGGCCTTGAAGTTGGCGAGGCGGCGGCGGTTGATGGTGGACCGGCCGGACGCGGGCGCGGCCGGCATGGGCGGCGCGCCGGGCGAGGGCGGCGGAACGGCGACGGAGGCGTCGGTCATGTCACACCTCCCGCGCCTCGAAGTCGATCCGGGGATCGACCCACATGTAGCTCAGGTCCGAGATCAGCGAGACGACGAGGCCGAGCAGCGAGAAGATGAACAGGCTCGCGAACACCACGGCGTAGTCGCGCCCCACGATGGATTCGAAGCCCAGCAGCCCGAGGCCGTCCAGCGAGAAGATGTTCTCGATCAGCAGCGAGCCGGTGAAGAAGGCGCCGATGAAGGCGCCGGGGAAGCCCGCGATCAGCAGCAGCATGGCGTTGCGGAACACATGGCCGTAGAGCACCTGATTTTCGGTCAGGCCCTTCATGCGCGCGGTCTGGACGTACTGCTTGCGGATCTCGTCCAGGAACGAGTTCTTGGTGAGCAGCGTGGTGGTGGCGAAGGCCGAGATGCCGAGCGCGATCAGCGGCAGCGTCAGGTGCCAGAAGTAGTCGACGATCTTGCCCCACAGCGAGAGCTCGTTCCAGTTGTCGGAGGTGAGGCCGCGCAAGGGGAACCAGTCGAGGAAGCTGCCGCCGGCGAACAGGATGATCAGCAGGATCGCGAACAGGAAGCTCGGGATCGCGTAGCCCACCACGATGACGGTGGAGGTCCAGACGTCGAAGCGGGAGCCGTCGCGCACCGCCTTGGCGATGCCGAGCGGGACCGAGATCGCATAGGAGATCAGCGTCATCCACAGCCCGAGCGAGATCGAGACCGGCATCTTTTCGAGGATCAGGTCCACCACGTCGATATCGCGGAAGAAGCTGCGGCCGAAATCGAACCGCGCGTAGTCCCACACCATCTTGGCGAAGCGCTCATGGGGCGGGAGGTCGAAGCCGAACTGCTTCTCAAGCTGCTTGATGAACTCGGGGTCGAGCCCCTGCGCGCCGCGATACTTGGAGGTGATCGGGTCGTTGGAGGCGCCGCGCTGGGTCTGCGTCGGCGACAGGTCCGAGCCCGAGCCGCCGGAGAAGCGGGCGGTGGCGGAGGTGTCCTGTCCGCTCACCTGCGCGATCACCCGCTCCACCGGCCCGCCGGGCGCGAACTGGATGATGATGAAGGAGATCAGCATGATGCCGAGGATGGTGGGCACGATCAGCAGCAGGCGCCGCGCGACGTAAGCGAGCATGCGGGATCAGACCTTCATCGAGGCGGGCGAAAGGCCCGCGAAACGCATGCACGCGGAAGACGTGGGCCAGGGCGCCGTCAGCCGCGTCACGGCCGCACCCCCGCCTTGGCGGCCTTGTCCTCGTCCCACCACCACACCTCGGGCGCGCCGCGTTCGTAGCGCGGCTTGTCCGGTGGATGGCCGAAGGCGTCCCAATAGGCCAGCGTGTGGGTGTCCTTGTACCAGGCCGGCACCCAGTTGCGCAGCGAGCGCAGCACCCGGTCGAGCGCGCGGCATGCCACGTTGAGCTCGTCCCGCGTCTTCGCCGCGGCGATCGCCTCCACCAGCGCGTCCACCGCCGGATCGGCCACGCCGGACAGGTTCTGCGAGCCTTCGAGCTTGGCGGATTCCGAGGAGTAGACCTGCCGTAGGCCCTCGCCCGGGGTGGGCGACATGCTCATGCGCAGGCTGATGACGTCGAAGTCGAAGCTCTTCAGCCGGTTCTGGTACTGCGCCGCGTCCACTTGGCGGATGGCGGCGTCGATGCCGAGGAACTGCTTGAGGTTCTTGATGTAGGCGCTGACATGGGGCTGGAGCCCTGGCTCGTATTCGAGGAACTCGATCGCGAACGGCTCGCCCGCGGCGTTGAGCGCCCGCCCGTTCGTGATGGTCCAGCCGGCCTCGCGCATCAGCCGCACCGCCTCGCGCATCAGCCGGCGGTCCTGCCCGGAGCCGTCGCTGACCGGCGGCGTCCACGGCGCGCCGAAGACGTCGTCGGAGATCTTGCCGCGGAATGGCTCCAGCAGCTTCAACTCCGCGCCCTCGGCCGGGCCGGTCGCCATCATCTCGGGCGCGCCCTGGAACACGGAGACCGTGCGCTTGTAGGCCCCGAACATCAGGTTGCGGTTCATCCACTCGAAGTCGAAGACCAGATTCAGAGCCTGCCGCACGCGGGGATCCTGAAACTTCCCCCGCCGCAGGTTGAAGAACCAGCCCTGTCCGCCGGACGGCGTCAGGTCCGGCAGCGTCTCGCGCTTCACCTTGCCCTCGCGCACGGCCGGGAACTCGTAGCCGGTGGCCCAGACGCGGGAGGTGAAGTCCTCCCGGAACAGATAGGCGCGCCCCTTGAAGGCCTCGAAGGCCACGTCCCGGTCCCGGAAGAACTCGAACCGGATCTGGTCGAAGTTCCACTGGCCGACGGCGACGGGCAGATCCTTCGCCCACCAGTCCTTGACCCGCTCGTAGGCCACGTAGCGGCCCTGCTCGAACCGGCTGACCTTGTACGGGCCGGAACCGAGCGGCGGCTCAAGGCTCGCGTCCTCGAAGGCGTGGGTCGCGTACCAGGCCTTCGAGAAAATCGGCAGCGCGGCGAGCGTCAGCGGCAGGTCGCGGGTGCGGTTCGGCTTCAGGCGCAGGATCACCACGTCGTCCGAGGGTGTCTCGACGGCGTCGAGATCGCGGATCGACTGGGTGATCAGCGGGTGGCCCTTGGTCTTCAGCGTCTCCAGCGACCACTTCACGTCCGCCGAGGTCAGAGGCGAGCCGTCATGGAACCGGGCCTCCGGGCGCAGCCGGAACCGATAGGCGAGGCCGTCGCCCGACACCGCCACGGAGGCGGCGACCAGCCCGTAGAGCGCGTCCGGCTCGTCGGCGGCGCGCGCCATCAGGCTGTCGAACGTCAGCTCCATCCCCTGCGCGCCTTCGCCCTTCAGGATGTAGGCGTTGAAGGTGTTGAAGGTGGTCAGGCTCTGGTTCAGCGCGTTCCTGTGCGGCGTGTGGCTGAAGGTCCCGCCCTTGGGCGCGTCGGCGCGCACATAGTCGAACGCCTTGGCGTCCGGAGCGTATTTCAGGTCGCCGAAGGCCGAGAGGCCGTGCCGGTCCGGCCCGAAGGCCTTCGGATCGCCCTCCGCCGCGGCGGCGGCCGCGGGCGCGCCCTCCGTCTCGGCGCGGGCGAAGCGGGGCGCCGCCCACGGCAGCGCGGCCGCCGCGCCCGCATAGGCGAGAACCGCGCGGCGGGAGACGGGCGCGCTCACGAGCGGCCCCCCGTCGCCTTGGCCTTCTCCGCGTCCCACCACCACAGCGTCGGGAACATGGCGCCGCGGGGCGGCAGGTTGTCGGGCCGGGCGAAGCGGTTCCAGCGGGCGGTGCGGTCCTCGACGCTGGTGAACTGCGGCACAACATAGTTGTGGGCGAGCAGCACCCGGTCCAGCGCGCGGGTGGCGGCCACCAGCTCGTCGCGGTCGCGGGCGTAGATCACCTTCTCAATCAGCGCGTCGATCGCGGGGTCCTTGATGCCCACCACGTTCTGCGAGCCCTGCCGGTCCGCGGCCTCCGAGCCCCACATGTCGCGCTGTTCGTTGCCGGGCGAGAGCGACTGCCCCCAGCCCATGGTGATGACGTCGAAGTCCGACGAGCGGATGCGGTTGATGTACTGGCTGTCGTCGAGAAGCCGCTGGCTCACCAGCACCCCGAGGCGCTCCAGCGCCGGGCGGTAGAAGCTGAGCGACCGCTCGGCGCTAGGGTCGTTGTAGATGAACTCCAGCGTGAAGGGCTCGCCCTTGCCGTTGCGCAGCACCGGGCGGGTGGGGGCCGAGGACAGGCCGACCGCGCGCAGCGCCCTGTCGACGAACGAGACCTCGCCGTCCTCGCGGGCCTCCTGCCGCACGGTCCAGCCGGCCTCCTTCAACAGCCGCACCGCCTCGCGCAGGTTCTCGCGCGTCTTCTCGGGCGAGCCGCCGGTGGGGTTGGCGTAAGGCGTGGTGAAGACCTCGGCCGGAACCTTGTCGCGCACGCTTTCGAGGATTTCGAGCTCGCGGCCCTCGGGCAGGTCCTTCGACGCCAGCTCGGTGCCGTAGAAGTAGCTGTTGATGCGGACATACTGTCCGAACATGATGGTCTTGTTGATTTCCTCGAAGTCGAAAGCGAGGTTGAACGCGCGGCGCACGCGCGGATCCTTGAACCGGTCGCGGCGGGTGTTGAACGCGTAGCCCTGCATCCGGCCGGACTCCGAGTCCTTGAAGGTCTCGAGGACGACGCGGCCCTCCTTCGCCGGCGGGAAGTCATAGGCGGTCGCCCAGTTCTTGGCGCTGTTCTCCTCGCGCCAGTCGTACTGGTCGCCCTTGAACGCCTCCACGATCACCGTCGTGTCCCGGTAGTAGTCGAAGCGGATCTCGTCGAAGTTGTGCGCGCCGCGCCGCACGGGCAGGTCCTTGCCCCAGTAGTCCGCGACGCGCTCGTAGGCGACCCAGCGGCCGGGCGCGAGATCCTTGACCCGGTAGGGCCCGGAGCCGAGCGGCTTCTCAAGCGCGCCTTCCTCCACGTTCCGCTTTTTGCCGGAGGCGTCGGTCCCCTCCCACCACACCTTGGGCAGAACCTGCAGCTGGCCCATGATCTGCGGCAGCTCGCGGTTTCCGGGGCCGGCGAAGGTGAAGGTGACCTCGCGCTCGCCCGTCTTCTCGGCCTTGACCACATCCTTGTAGTAGAAGCCCATCGTCGGGTTGACGCGCTTCAGCGTGTCGAAGGACCAGATCACATCCTCGACCGTGATCGGCGAGCCGTCGTTGAACCTCGCCTCCGCCCGGAGCAGGAACGTCACCGACGACCAGTCGGCCGGGTGCTTCACCGCCTCGGCGATCAGGCCATATTCGGTGGCCGGCTCGTCGTAGGAGCTGGTCATCAGCGTGTCGTAGAGCAGCCCCGTGCCCGCGGCGGGGTTTCCCTTGCGGATGAAGGCGTTGAGGCTGTCGAAGGTGCCGAGCGTGGCGAGCCGCGCCACGCCGCCCTTGGGCGCGTCCGGGTTCACATAGTCGAAGTGGGGGAAGCCTTCCGGGTATTTTACGTCGCCGAACAGCGAGAGCCCATGCTTCCACACGTCCGCGGCGGGCGCCGCCGGGGCCTCCTGCGGCGCGGGCTGGGGCTCCTGGGCGAAGGCCTGCGGAGCGAAGGCGAGCGCGACTGCGAAGGCGGCGGCGTAGCGAAGCGTCATCGGCGGGCGGATTCCTGTTCGTCGGCGAAGCGGCGTGGCCGGCATTATGCCCCGAAACGCGGCAGGTTCCAGCCGCCGCCGGCGGCTGACGCGAACGTGAGTCCCGGGAGCCGCCCCGCGCGCGGGCAAAAAAGAAGGCCGGGCGTTGAACGCCCGGCCGTCGAAACGCGCGGTCAGAGCCGCGTGCGGCGTTGTGGGATCACTTGCCCGGCAGGGGCAGGGGAGCGTCCGAGTTCTTGTTCAGCCAGGCGATGATGTTGGCCCGCTCCTGCGGGTCCTCGATCTCCATGAACATCATGGTGCCGGGGGCGTAGGCGTCGGCGTTCTGGAGCCAGAGGTCGAGCTGGTCGAAGGTCCAGTCGCCGGGCTTGCCCTTGAGGGCGTCGGAATATTCGAAGCCCTCCTGGTGGCCGTGCTTCAGGCCGACCACGCCGTAGAGGTTCGGGCCGGCGCCGGCCGGCTCGCCCTTCTTGACCGTGTGGCAGACCGCGCACTTCTCGCCGATGGTCTTCTCGCCCGCGGCGAGATCGGCGGAGGCGAGGCGCTCAGCGATCGGCGCGCCGGACGCGGCGGCGGGAGCCGCCGGCTGCTCGGCGGGCGCGTCGGCCTTCTTCTCCTCGGCGGGAGCCGCAGGCGCGGGCGCGGCCGGAGCGGCTTCCGTTTTCTTCTCCTCAGCCGGCGCGGCCGGAGCCGGGGCGGCCGGGGCCGCTTCGGTCTTCTTCTCTTCGGCCGGGGCTGCGGCGGGCGCCGCGGCGCCGAGATCGAGCGGCTTGTCCGAGTTCTGGTTCAGCCAGGCGATGAGCGCGGCGCGCTCCTGCGGGTTCTTGATGCCCGCGAAGGCCATGGAGGTGCCGGAGATGTAGCCCTTCGGGCTCTCCAGCCACTTGTTCATGGCGTCCACGTCCCAGGTCTTGTCGGCGGTGGCCTTCATGGCGGCCGAATAGCCGAAGCCATCCTGATGGGCGTGCTTCAGGCCAAGGATGCCGTAGAGGTTCGGGCCGGCCTTGGCCGCGCCGCCCTTGTCGAAGGAGTGGCACGCGCCGCACTTCTTGGAGGCGCTTTCGCCCTTCTTCAGGTCAGCCGCGGCCACCTGCGCCTTGAAGTCGTCGCCGCCGCCCGCAGGGGCCGCGCCCGCCGCAGGGGCCGCCGCGCCGCCGGCCGGAGCCGCCGGGATGTCGAGCGGCTTGTCGGAGTTCTTGTTGAGATAGACGATCAGGTTAGCGCGCTCTTCCGGGTTCTTGATGCCCGCGAAGGCCATGGAGGTGCCGGAAATGTAGCCCTTCGGGCTTTCGAGCCACTTGTCCATGGCCTCGAAGTCCCAGGTCTTGTCGGCGGTGGCCTTCATGGCGGCGGAATAGCCGAAGCCGTCCTGATGGGCGTGCTTCAGGCCGATGACGCCGTAGAGATTCGGACCGGCCTTGGCCGCGCCGCCCTTGTCGAAGGAGTGGCACGCGCCGCACTTCTTGGCGGCGCTTTCGCCCTTGGCGGCGTCGGCCTTGGCGAGCAGGGCGAGAACGCCCGCGCCTTCGCCGCCGCCCGCCGCGGGCGCGCCGCCTTCCGGAGCCTTGACCGCGACCTCGAAGCCCGGCTTCTCAGGCTCCTTGTCCTTGAACAGCGCGCCGGCGATGGCGTTGACGCCCAGGACGACGGTCAGAGAGCCGAGCACCGCGCCGGCGATCTTGTTCAACTGGAAGGCGTCCATATCGTCTCCATCAGGGTAGGCCCCGCCGCAGCGGCGCGCGGACAATAATTGGCCAAATTCTAAAAATCCACGCTCTCACAAGCTTCGCGATCATACTTTCGGAGGCCTCCGGCCCTCCTTCGCCCTGATTTTGCGACGCGGGCGCAAACCGGTTATCACCCTCGCGCCGGACCACCGCGCCCGCGCCTGAAACCTCGCCGTCACGCCGATCGAGCGGATCCGCCTCATGCCCACGCTCCGAAATCCGCTGCGCCCGTTGGTGCTCGTGCCCGCCCGCCTCGGCGCCACGCGGCTGCCCAACAAGCCCTTGGCCGACATCCACGGCGACCCGATGATCGTCCACGTCTGGCGGCGGGCGAAGGAGGCGGGCGTCGGCCCGGTGGTGGTGGCGACGGATTCGCCCGACGTGGCGGAGGCGATCGTCGCGGCGGGCGGCCAGGCGACGCTGACCCGCGCAGACCACGCCTCGGGGTCGGACCGCATCCACGAGGCGGTCGACGCGCTCGATCCGGATTGCGACTTCAACGTGATCGTGAACGTGCAGGGCGACCTGCCGACGCTCGATCCGGCGGCGATCCGGGCGAGCCTCGCGCCGCTCGAGGACCCCGAGGTCGACATCGCGACCCTGGTCGCGGAGATCACCCGCGAGGAGGAGAAGACCGCGCCGAGCGTGGTGAAGATGGTGGGCACGGAGATCGCGCCCGGCCGCTTCCGCTGCTTCTACTTCACCCGCGCCACCGCGCCCACGGGGCCGGGGCCGCTCTATCACCACATCGGGCTCTACGCCTATCGCCGCTCGGCGCTGGAGCGCTTCGTGCGGCTCAAGCCCTCGCCGCTGGAGCAGCGCGAGAAGCTGGAGCAGCTGCGCGCGCTGGAGGCCGGCATGCGCATCGACGCCGTGAAGGTGGACGTGGTGCCGCTCGGCGTCGACACCGCCGACGATCTGGAGCGCGCCCGCGTCATGCTGATCCACGCGGCGGAAGGTCTGTGAGCGCCATGGGGACCAGCGGCAGGATCGCGTATCAGGGCGAGCCGGGGGCGAACTCCCATCTCGCCTGCGACCGGGTGTTACCGGAGATGGAGCCCGCGCCTTACGCGAGCTTCGAGGACGCGCTGGCGGCGGTGGCGTCCGGCGTCTGCGAGCTCGGCATGATCCCGATCGAGAACTCGGCCAACGGCCGGGTGGCGGACATCCACCACCTGATGCCCTCCGCCGGACTGCACATCGTCGGCGAGTACTTCATGCCGATCCATCACCAGCTCATGGCCGTGAAGGGCGCGACGCTCGACGGGCTGAAGGTGGTCCAGAGCCACGTGCAGGCGCTTGGCCAGTGCCGGAGCAAGCTGCGGGAGCTCGGCCTGACGCCTGTGATCGGCGACGACACGGCGGGCTCAGCCCGGGAGATCGCGGACGCCGGCGATCCGACCCGCGGCGCGCTCGCCTCCGAACTCGCGGCCAGCGTCTATGGCCTCGACATCCTCGCCCGCAACGTCGAGGACTTCGAGAACAACACCACCCGCTTCGTGGTGCTGTCGCGCGAGAAGCGCTGGGCGCCGGCCGGCGCGGGGCTCACCGTCACCACCTTCGTGTTCAAGGTGCGCAACATTCCGGCCGCGCTCTACAAAGCGCTGGGCGGCTTCGCCACCAACGGCGTGAACATGACGAAGCTGGAGAGCTACCAGCTCGACGGCGGCTTCACCGCCACCCAGTTCTACGCCGACGTGGAGGGCCATCCGCGCGATGCGGCGCTGAAGCGGGCGCTGGAGGAGCTGAAGTTTTTCTCCTCCGAACTGGCGATCCTCGGCGTCTATCCGGCGCACGACTTCCGGGTCGCGGCGCGGGCGATCGAGGCGCAGTCGGTGGTGCGCAAGACGCCGCGCCGGGCGGGCTGACGCCTCACTCCGCGGGGGCGGCCTCAGGCCCGCGCGGCCGGCTGCGCCGTTCGGCCCAGACGACCTTGCGGTAGTCGAAGCCCTGCGCCAGCGACGGCTTCACGATCTGGAAATAGGGCGAGATGTCGAAGTCCCGCGGCATGTAGAGCGAGTGGTGCCGGATGTGCAGGATCTCGCGCCGCAGGCCCTCGTCGGTCACGGTCTGGATGTCGGGCAGGATCGGGTAGCGCACCCGCTCGAAGGCGCGGGCGATCAGCGACGAGCAGATGGCCCGCGTCGGCAGGCCCGACCCCAGCGCCAGCATGCGCCGGCGCATCCGCGCCGAGACGAACGGCACGGGCGCCAGATAGCGCATCAGGTCGAGCACGTTCTTGACGTCGTACTCGTAGCCGAGCCGGAGGATGCAGTAGCGCGCCACCTGCTCCCGCTCGTGCAGGTCGAGATCGTGCGGGCGGCAGACGCGGATGTGCTCGCGGGCGTATTTCGACAGCGGCGCGGAGGCGCAGCCGATGCCGAGCTCCATCTCCACCAGCGTGTGGCGCTCGCCGTCCGGCTCGGCCGTGTCCAGCATGTCGCCCACGTAGAGCACCGCGTGGGACCAGATCGAGGACGTCATGCGCCGGATCACCGAGGAGACCCGCGACCGGCCCGCGATCAGGATCACGTCGCCCACCTGAAGCGTGGAGCGCAGCGTGGCGAGGTCGCAGATGTGCTGCGGCGCCGGACGCGTCTCCGTGATCAGATAGTCGATGAGACGCCGCCCCGCGGCGTTTTCCAGCCAGCCCATGATCCTTGCGCGCCTGTCCGCCCCGGAGGCCGCCCGCGTTGCGATGTTCGGGCAGAGTAAGACATCAGACGCTCAGCTTAAGTGCGCGCCGATTGCCATTCGGTTGCGGCTTCGCGCCGAAAATTCCGGCTTTCGTCGCGTGGTTAACAAATGTATAAAGCCATATTCTAATTTTTGATTAAAAAGAGAACGAAAGAAGATGTCCCGATTCGGATCCGATTCGTTCCGGTGCGAACGAATCATCTCCGAATCGGGACGTCGTGATTTGTTCTTCCGCCTGCGATGTCGCGCCTTGGACGGTCGTCACGAAACGGCGGGCCGTCATCGCCAGACGATGTTCGGGCGCTAGCTTCCCCGCGACGCGCCGGTCGTTTCGGCCCGCGCCGCAACGGGAGGTCGGCATGCCGCGCAGCGAAGCCATCCGGACGAAGCGGATCGCCGAGGCGGGAGAGATCGCCGCGGCCGGGGACGGCCCGCCGCTCGCTTTCGTGGAGGCGCTGTTCGCCCAGGCGGGCGCGGCCGACCTCGTGGCCCTCGACGCGGACAGGCTCGCCGGCCTCGCGCGCGAGGCGTGGCGGCATGTGGGGACGCGGTCTCCGGGCGCGCACCACATCCGCCTGTCCGATCCCGATCTCGGCCCCGTCGGCGAGACCACGGTGATCGAGATCGTCAACGACGACATGCCCTATCTGGTGGACAGCGTGGTGGCGGAGCTGGCCGAGCGCGGGATCGCGCCGCGCCTCGTGCTGCATCCGATCCTGGCGGTCGAGCGTGACGCCGGCGGCGGGCTCCGCCGCTTCCTCGGCGACGCCAACCGGGCGGAGTTCGAGGACACGCCGCGCGAGAGCCTGATCCATCTCCATGTGGACCGCGTCGACGGCGAGGAGGCGAGGGCGGAGCTGGTCGCCGCGCTTGACCGGGTGCTCGCCGACGTGCGGGTGGCGCAGCACGATCACGACGCCATGCGGGCGACGATCAGCGCCGCCGTCGCCGCCTTCCGGGAGACGCCGCCGCCGCTGAACGTGGAGGAGCTGGCGGAGGCGGCCCAGTTCCTCGACTGGCTGCTGACGGACGATTTCGTCCTGCTCGGCGTGCGCGCCTACGCCTTCGTCGGCGCCGGCGAGGACGAGCAGCTGGAGCCCCTGACCGACACGGGCCTCGGCCTGCTGCGCGACCCCGCCGCCCGGGTGCTGCAGCGGGGCGGGGAGCTGGTGCATTACACGCCTGAGATCCGCGCCTTCTTCCACGAGCCGAAGCCGCTGATCGTCACCAAGGCCAGCGTGCGCTCGCGGGTCTATCGCCGCCGCCATCTCGACTATGTGGGCGTGAAGAACTTCGACGGCGAGGGCCGCCTCACCGGCGAGCTGCGCATCGTCGGCCTGTTCGCGCCCACCGCCCTGACGCGGCCGGCGCGCGCCACGCCCTTCATCCGCCGCAAGGTCGATCTCGTCACCCGGCGGGCGGGCTTCGACCCGGACAGCCATTCCGGCAAGTCGCTCGCGGCGGCGCTGGAGTCGCATCCGCGCGACGAGCTGTTCCAGACCGACGTGGACACGCTCTACGACACCGCGCTCCGCATCCTGAACCTGCTGGAGCGGCCGCGGGTGCAGGCGATCGTGCGGCGGGACCGGTTCGACCGCTTCGTGTCGGCGCTCGTCTACGTGCCGCGCGAGCGTTACGACACCGCGGTCCGCGTCCGCATCGGCGAGCATCTGGCGGAGCGCTTCGGCGGCCATGTCACGGCCTATTATCCGGGCTTTCCCGAAGGACCGCTGGCGCGCGTCCATTTCATCATCGGGCTCGAGGAGCGCGACGTTCCGGAGCCAGACCCCGAGGCGCTGGACGCGGAGCTCGCCGCCCTCGTCGCCACCTGGGCGGACAAGCTCAAGGCCGCGCTCCTGCGCGTCCGGCCCGGCGGCGAGGCCCGGCGGCTGACGCAGGTCTACGGCCACGCCTTCGGCCGCGGCTACGAGGCCCGCGCCGACGCGGCCGAGGCGGTGACCGACATCGGCCATATGGAGCGCCTGTCGGCGGAGGCGCCCTTCGCGGTCGATTTCTACGCCCGAGCCGACGAGGCGGGCCTGCGGCTGAAGGTGTTCGCGCGCGGCGCGCCAATCCCGCTGTCGCGCCGGGTGCCGCTGCTGGAGAACATGGGGTTCCGCGTCATCGACGAGCGCTCCTACCGCAGCGAGCCGGCGGGGCGCGGCGAGGACGGCCGGGTGTGGATCCACGACATGGCGCTGGAGCGCGCCCGGGGCGGCGCGATCGAGCTGACGCCGGAACTGGACGCGCGTCTCGAGGCGCTGCTGATCGCGGCGCTCACCGGCGTCGCGGACAGCGACGGCTACGACGCGCTGGCGCTGGAGGCGGGCCTCGACTGGCGCGAGGTGGCGCTGATCCGGGCGCTGTCGCGCTACCTGAGGCAGGCGCGCGCGCCCTACGATCAGGACTACATGTGGGCGACGCTGGCAAAACACGCCCGCATCGCAGGCGAGCTCTCGGCGCTGTTCCGCGTCCGCTTCGACCCCGCCTTCGCGGGCGACCGCGCCGGGCGCGAGGCCGAGATCGCGGCCGGGATCGAGGAGGCGCTCGGAGCCGTGGAGAGCCTCGACGAGGACCGCATCCTGCGGAAGTTCCTCAACCTGATCCAGGCCTGCCGCCGCACCAGCGCCTACCGCCTCGCGCCGGACGGCGACGGGCCCGCCACGCTCGCCTTCAAGTTCGAGAGCCGCAAGGTGGAGGACCTGCCCGAGCCCCGTCCGCTCTACGAGATCTTCGTCACCTCGCCCCGGGTCGAGGGCGTTCATCTGCGCTTCGGCAAGGTGGCGCGCGGCGGCCTGCGCTGGTCCGACCGGCCGCAGGACTTCCGCACCGAGGTGCTCGGCCTCGTGAAGGCGCAGCAGGTGAAGAACGCGGTCATCGTGCCGGTGGGCGCCAAGGGCGGCTTCGTGCCGAAGCGCCTGCCCGCCGGCCCCCGCGACGCCTGGCTCGCCGAGGGCTCGGCCGCCTACAGGCTCTTCATCAACGCCCTGCTGGACGTGACCGACGACCTGTCGAAGGACGAGATCGTTCCCCCGCGCGACGTGGTCCGCCACGACGGCGACGATCCCTACCTGGTGGTGGCCGCCGACAAGGGCACCGCCACATTCTCCGACACCGCCAACGGCATCGCCGAAGAGCGGGGCTTCTGGCTGGGCGACGCCTTCGCCTCCGGAGGCTCCGCCGGCTACGACCACAAGGGCATGGGCATCACCGCCCGCGGCGCCTGGGAGGCGGTGAAGCGCCACTTCCGCGAGATGGACGTGGACATCCAGACTACGCCCTTCACGGCGGTGGGCGTCGGCGACATGTCCGGCGACGTGTTCGGCAACGGCATGCTGCTGTCGGAAAAAACCCGCCTGATCGCCGCCTTCGACCATCGGGACATCTTCCTCGACCCCGACCCGGACCCCGCCGCCTCGTTCGAGGAGCGCCGGCGGCTGTTCGCCCTGCCGCGTTCGAGCTGGGCCGATTACGACGCCGGCAAGATTTCGAAGGGCGGCGGCGTGTTCTCCCGCGCGCTCAAGGTCATCCCGCTGTCGGAGGAGGCGCGTCGGGCGCTGGGCTTCGACCGGCCGAGCGCCACGCCGCAGCAGGTGATCAGCGCCATCCTGAAGGCGCCCGCGGACCTGTTGTGGTTCGGCGGCATCGGCACCTATGTGCGGGCGGGATCTGAGACCGACGAGCAGGCCGGCGACCGGGTCAACGACGCCGTGCGCGTCGCGGCCTCGGAGCTTCGGGTGAAGGTGGTGGGGGAGGGCGCCAATCTGGGCGTCACCCAGAAGGGCCGGGTGGAGGCCGCCCGCAACGGCGTGCGCCTCAACACCGACGCCATCGACAACTCCGCCGGCGTGAACACCTCGGACGTGGAGGTGAACATCAAGATCGCCTTCGCCGGCCTGATGCGCGACGGCGCGCTGGCGCGCGACGAGCGCGACCGCATTCTCGTCGAGATGACCGACGAAGTGGCGGCGCTGGTGCTCGCCAACAACTACGACCAGACGCTGGCGCTCTCGCTCGCCCAGCGCTCGGGCGTGGAGGAGGCGGGGTTCCAGACCCGGCTGATGCAGGCGCTGGAGGGCCGGGGCCTGCTCAGCCGCGCGGTGGAGTTTCTGCCGGACGACGCCGCGCTCGCGGAGCGCGGCCGCGCCGGCGACCCGCTGACGCGGCCCGAGATCGCCGTGCTGCTGGCCTGGGCCAAGATCGCGCTCTATGACGATCTGCTCGCGTCCGGCGCCCCGGATGATCCCGCGTTCGAGACCATCCTCTTGGGCTATTTCCCGACCCTGATGCGCGAGCGGTTCCCCGACGCCATTCTGACGCACCGGCTCCGGCGGGAGATCGTGGCGACGGCGCTCGCCAACGTCATGATCAACCATGGCGGCCCGGCGCTGGCGGTGCGGCTCGCGGACCAGACCGGCGCGCCGCCGGCCCGGATCGCGGCGGCCTACGCGGTCGCGGCCCGCGCCTACGACCTCGACGGGCTGAAGGCGGCGATCGACGCGCTGGACAATCAGGTTCCAGGCGCGCTCCAGCTCGAACTCTACGCGGGCCTGAGCGACCTGCTTCTGCGCCGCATGACCTGGTTCCTGAGCAACGCGGACGTGGAGAGCGACGTGGCGGCGGCCGCCGAGCGCTTCCGGGCGGGGGTGGAGGCGGTCGCGGCCGATCTCGACGCCGCGCTCGGCGAAGCCGCCG
>NZ_JBHTMX010000043.1:0-19532 GCF_042679725.1 Methylopila musalis | reverse complement strand
CGGCCGGGCGCCGCTGCTGCTGGACGGCGGCGTGCGGCGCGGAACCGACGTGCTCAAGGCGCTGGCGCGGGGCGCCGACGCGGTCATGGTCGGCCAGCCCCAGATGCACGCGCTCGCCGTCGCCGGCGCGGTCGGCGTGGCGCATATGCTGACGATCCTGAGGGCCGAGTTCGAGGCGGCCATGGCGCTCACCGGCCGCCGCACCCTGGCGGAGATCACGCCCGACACGCTGTGGTGAGCGGGCCGGCGCGCTCGACGCCGCCGGGCCGCCCCGTCAGCCGAGATCGCCGGTCGCCATCTCCTGCAGCCGCTCGATCTGGGTGATGCGGATGCCCCGGGCGTCCACCGTCATCAGCCCGTCGCGCTGGAAGCGCTTCAGCATCATGGTCACCCATTGCCGGGTGGAGCCCACCATAGCGGCGATCTGGTCGTGGGTGATCTTCCGCCGGATCACGATCGCGGAGCCTTCGGTCTCGCCGTAGAGCTCGCCCAGATTGAGCAGGAACTGGGCGAGGCGCTCGATCACCGACCGCGTGCCCAGCATCTGGGCCATGGACGAGTAGCACTTGCCCTTCGACACCAGCCCCTGGATCAGGCAGAGCGCGAAGTTCGGCACCGTGGTCACGAGATCGCGGATCGCGGCGCTGTTGAGGTTGAGGATCCGGCAGTCCTCGAGCGCTTCGCCCGACCACACGTGCGAGCCGCCGCCCGCGATCTCCGGCCCGCCGATGAAATGCCCCTGCGTCCAGTAGGCGAGCGTAATCTGGCGGCCCGAGGGGGCGGTGTAGAACACCCGCACGCGCCCCTGCTCGATGATGAAGATGCCCTTGTGGCTGTCGCCCTGGGCGAACACCGTCTCGCCCGCGGCGACGCTGTAGGAGCGTCCGCGTCGTCCGATCAGCACGCGCTCCTCCGCGGTCAGACGGTCCAGGAAATGCGCGCCCGCGTTCAGCCCGTCCGTGCCTTCGCTGAGGAACAGCGCGGTCTCGCCCGGCAGGCCCTCGGGGCGGCGCGGCTCCGGGCGACGGCGGCCCGCGCCTGCGTTTTCACCATCCGTGTCCTGAACCGCACCGAACATCACAAACCCGAGCCTTTCCGCGCCGACGAAACTAATTGCTTCGCCCCCTCATTCTTTCGACTAATTTTATAGAGCTTATAGGGAGCGATGTCGCCCCCTGTTTTTCGCATTCGGCGCGGTCGCGGACGGCGGCCTCGCCGACCGCATTGGGGGCTGTTTTCATGACCTACCGTCGCATCCTCGGCGCCGCCGCGGCCTTCGCCGCCCTGCTGGGGCTGACGCCCGCGCCGGCGTCCGCCGAGACCATCCGCGTGGCGTTCGGCACGCAGGACACCACCATCAACACCGCCACCGGCGGTCTGCTGATCCGGGAGCTGAAGCTGCTGGAGAAGCACCTGCCCAAGGACGGCCGCTACAAGGACGTGACCTTCGACGTCCAGTGGAAGAACTTCACCAGCGGCGCGCCCATCACCAACGAGATGGTGGCCGGCAAGCTGGACTTCGGCGCGATGGCCGACTTCCCCGGCTCGCTGAACGGCGCGGCGTTCCAGAAGGCCGGCCGCAAGAGCCTGTTCATCACCACGCTGTCGGGCAGCGTGAAGGGCAGCGGCAACGGCATCGTGGTGCCGACCGCCTCCGAGGCGCAGTCGCTGGCGGACCTCAAGGGCAAGACCATCTCGGTGCCCTTCGCCTCCACCTCGCACGGCATGCTGCTGCGCGCCGTGAAGGCGCAGGGCTGGGAGCCGGACGTCGACGTCAAGATCATCACCCAGGCCCCGGAGGTCGCCGGCCCCGCGCTGCAGGCCAACAAGATCGAGGCCCACGCCGACTTCGTGCCGTTCGCGGAGCTGTTCCCGTGGCGCGGCTACGCCCGCAAGATCTTCGACGGCTCCCAGGCCGACGCCCCGACCTTCCACGGCGCGCTGGTGGACGCGGCCTTCGCAGAAAAATACCCCGAGGTCGTGGTCGCCTATCTGCGCGCGGTGATCGAGGCCGACCAGCTGATCGCGGCCGAGCCTGAAAAGTACAGCGAGCTGATCGCCAAGGTCACCGGCGTCGAGCCGGAGGTGAACTACCTGTTCCACGGCCCGCTCGGCCTTCAGACCCGCGACCTGACCTGGAAGCCCGAATACCGGCAGGCGGTGCAGACCTCGATCGAGACGCTGAAGCTGCTCAAGCGGACCGACGAGGACCTCGACGTCAACGCCTTCGTCAGCGACCGCTACCTGCGCGAGGCGTTCAAGCAGGCCGGCCTCGACTACGACGCCCAGATCAAGAACTACGCGCAGGCGCCGCTGAAGGCCAAGGACGCCGGCTCCGGCGAGGAGATCACCGACGTCACCCGCGCCGCGGGCCTTTGGGTGAAGGGCGAGCCGCTCGTCCGCCACTACGTCTCGCCGGAGAACGCGTTCAAGGCGCTCGCCACGCTCGAGGCGGAGGGCAAGGAGATCCGCGTGCTCTACGCCCAGGACCGGGCGAGCGGCATCAAGCTGCTCGGCTCGCAGGCCTGGTACGTGGCCGACGCCGGCGGCAAGCTCAGCGCCTTCCTCACCAAGGGCGGCGCCGAGGCTTGGGCCACGGCCCAGGGCGGCCGCGCGCTCGACTACGACAAGGCGCGCGCCGCGGCGCTCGCGAGCCGCTGACGGTGGCGGCGACGTCGCTCCTCACGGCGGGGCCCGCGCGCGCGGGCCTTCGCGTCGCCTCGGTCGCCGCCTGCCTGCTGCTCTGGCAGGCGGCCTCCGCCTATCGCGTCGATCTCGGGCTGGTGACGTTCTCGAACGTGCCGGGCCCGGTCGAGGTCGCCGACGCCGCCATCGGGCTGGCGCGCTCCTCGAAGCTTCTGTCCCATCTCGGCGCCAGCCTCAGCCGGGTGTTCTCGGGCTACGCCGCGGCGGCGCTGGTCGGGATCGCGCTGGGCCTCGCGATCGGCCGGTCGCGCGTCGCGGGCGACGTGCTGCTGCCGCCGCTGGAGGTGCTGCGCCCGATCCCGGCGGTGGCCTGGATCCCGCTCGCGGTGCTGATGTTCCCCTCGTCCGAGGGCTCCATGATCTTCATCACCTTCATCGGGGCGCTGTTTCCGATCGTGCTCAACACCGTGCACGGCGTCGAGACGGTGGACCCGCGCCTCGTGGCCTCCGCCCGCAGCCTGGGCGCGAGCCGCTTCGCCATCCTGCGCGAGGTGGTGCTGCCGGGCGCCGCGCCGAGCATCGTCACCGGGCTCGCGATCGGCATGGGCACGTCGTGGTTCTGCCTGATCACCGCCGAGATGATCTCGGGCCAGTTCGGGATCGGCTACTACACGTGGGAATCCTACACCTTGCAGAACTACGCGGACATCGTGGTCGGCATGCTGCTGATCGGCCTGCTGGGCATGGGCTCCAGCGCGCTGCTCCGGGTCGCGGGCGACGCGCTCACCCCGTGGCGCCGGCGCGGGAGGCTCGCCCGATGAGCGCCGGCCGCATCGAGATCGACCACGCGTCGATCACGCTCGGACAGGGCGCGCAGGCGTTCGAAGCCGTGCAGGACCTGAGCTTCACGGTCGGGGCCGGCGAGTTCGTCGCGATCCTCGGCCCCTCGGGCTGCGGGAAGTCCACGCTGCTGGGCGCGCTCGCGGGCCATGTGGCGCTCAGCGGCGGACGGCTCGCCATCGACGGGACGCCGATCCACGGCCCCCATCCCGACCGGGGCGTGGTGTTCCAGCAGCACACGCTGTTCCCGTGGAAGAGCGTGCTCGAAAACGTCGCCTTCGGGCCGAAGATGCGCGGCGTGGGCAAGGCGGAGCGGCGGGCCAAGGCGCTGGAGCTGCTCGATCTCGTGGGGCTGAACGGCTTCGCGGACCGCTATCCGGCGGAGCTGTCCGGCGGCATGCAGCAGCGGGTCGAGATCGCCCGCGTCCTCATCAACGAGCCGCGCCTGCTGCTGATGGACGAGCCGTTCGGCGCGCTGGACGCCCAGACGCGGCTGATGATGCAGGAGCTGCTGCTCGACATCTGGGCGCGGGTGAAGACCACGGTCGTCTTCGTGACCCACGACATCGACGAGGCGCTGTTCCTGGCCGACCGGGTGCTGGTGATGACCGCCCGCCCCGGCCGGACCCGCGAGGTGCTGGCGTCGCCCTTCCGCCGGCCCCGGCCGCCGCAGCTCGTCGCCGATCCCGCCTTCGTGGAGCTGAAGCGCCACTGCCTCGAGCTGCTGCGCCTGGCGCCCGAGCAGCACCCGCTGCCGCGGCTGACCCCGCTTGGGCTCGCGAACGCATCCTGACGGGAGGGCCTGCGGGTCCGAGGCAATTAATCGACAGCCGCCCCGGCGCGCCTATGCATTATACTTTTTCTATAGATTGACTTAATCGGGGATGTTTCATGTCGTTCAATCGCATCAAGGCGGCTCTCGCCGCCGCCGCCATGATGTTCGCCGCCACCGGCGACGCCGACGCCAAGCTGCGCATCGCGTGGCAGACCGGCGACGTGCAGGTGATCCTGCAATACGCCGAGGGCGCGGGCCTGTTCAAGGAAGCCGGGCTCGACTACTCGCTGCACGCCTTCCCGGCCGGCCCCGCGATCCTGTCGCCGCTCGCCGCCAAGGAAGTGGACATCGCCTGGCTCGGCGAGTTCCCGGTGGTGACCGGCTTCGCCAACAAGATCCCGTTCTCGCTGTTCCTGGTCGACCAGTCCTTCACGGAGTCCGTCCGTCTCGTGGCCAATCCCAAGGCCGGCGTGAAGGAGATCAAGGACCTGAAGGGCAAGAAGATCGGGGTGACCTTCGGCTCCACCGGGCACAACCACATCCTGATCGCGCTCAAATCGGCGGGCCTGACCGCGTCCGACGTGACGCTGGTCAATCTGGCCCCCGCGCAGCTGCCGCCGGCTTACGCCGCGGGCCAGATCGACGCCGCCTTCACCTGGGAGCCCAACATCGCCAAGCTCGAGGAGCAGGGCGGCGTCCGCATCGCCACCTCGGCGAGCATCGGCACCTTCGCCTACGGCCTCTGGGTCGGGCGCAACGAGACGCTCACGAACGACGCGGCCGACATCCAGAAGTTCCTGGCCGTCTGGGACAAGGCCGTCGCCAAGCTCAAGTCCGATCCGGATGAGGTGCTGAAGTACGAGGCCAAGCGCCTCGACCAGAGCGCCGACCAGATCAAGGCGCTGGTCGATCGGCAGAAGGTGGAGCGGCCGAGCTTCGAGCAGCAGCTCACGCCGGCCTGGCTCGGCGCGCCCGGCGACAAGGCGCACGCGAAGTTCGTGGAGCAGGCCAAGGAGATCGGGGCCTTCCTCGTGTCGCTCGAGCGCATCAAGGAGCAGCCGGCCGACTGGACCGCGATCATCGACCAGCAGCCGCTGATCGACTACCTCAAGTCGAAGAAAAGCTGACGGTCCCGTGGTGAGCGCCGCGACGCCCCTTCTCGAGGCCGCCGACGTGTCGTTCCGCTACGACGCGGAGACCGTGCTGGACCGGGTCTCGTTCACGCTGGGGCGTTCCGAGGTCCTGGCGCTGCTGGGACCCTCGGGCTGCGGCAAGACCACGCTGCTCAACCTGATCGCGGGCTTCCGGCGCCCCACCTCGGGGCGCCTGACCTTCGACGGCGCTCCGATCCGGGGGCCGGGGCCCGACCGGGCGGTGGTGTTCCAGAGCGGGGCGCTGTTCGACTGGATGACCGCGCGCAGCAACATCGAGTTCGCGCTGGGCTGCCGCGGCGTTCCGAAGGCCGAGCGGCGTCGGACGAGCGACCGGCTGCTGGAGCTGGTCGGCCTGTCCGGCGTCGCGGAGCGCTACCCTTACGAGATGTCCGGCGGCATGCGGCAGCGCGTCGGCGTCGCCCGCGTGCTGGCGGCCGAACCCCGCGTCATGCTGATGGACGAGCCGTTCGCGGCGGTGGATGTGCAGACCCGCGAGGGCCTGCAGGAGGAGGTGCTGCGCCTCCACGCCGAAGCCCGCTCCTCGATCGTGTTCGTCACCCACAGCATCGAGGAGGCGGTGTTCCTCGCCGACCGCGTCTTCGTGCTGGAGCGGGGCGGCGGCCGCATCGCGGCCGAGTTCCGCGTGGACCTGCCCGGACCGCGCTGGAACGCGCTCAACCGGCTGCATCCCGAGTTCCTGCGGCTGCGCGAGGAGATCTACCTCACCATGACGGACCAGCTCCGTCCCGACGCGGAGCGCCGTCATGCGGCCGCCTGAGAAGGACGCGGCCTACTGGCTCGTGGCCGTGACCTCGCCGGTCGCGATCGTGCTCGCGTGGGACGGGCTGAGCCGCTTCGGCGTGATCGATCCGCTGCTGCTGCCCGCGCCGGGCGCCATCGCGACCGCCCTGAAGGACGTGATCGTCGACGGCTACGCCGGCGTCGGCGTGCTCACCCATGTGGGGGTGAGCCTCTACCGGGTCGCCGCGGCGTTTCTCGCGGCCGTCGTGGTCGGCGTCGTGATCGGCCTCTTGCGCGGCGTCTCCCCGAAGGTGGACGCGGCCTTCCTGGTGCCGTTCGAGATCGTGCGCCCGATCCCGCCGCTCGCCTTCATCTCGCTGTTCATCCTGTGGTTCGGGATCGGCGAGGTCTCGAAGATCCTGATCATCTTCTACTCCTCCATGCTGATCATCGCGCTGAACGCGCAGGCGGGCGTGGCGGCCTGCCCGCCGGACAAGGTGCGCGCCGCGCGCTCGCTCGGGGCCTCGCCCTGGCGGACGTTCTCGCAGGTCATCCTGCCCGCCGCGCTGCCCCAGACCATGGTCGGCCTGCGCGTGGCGCTCGCCACCGCCCTGTCGATCCTCGTCGCGGCCGAGCTGCTCGGCGGCGACCGCGGGCTCGGCTTCGTCATCAGCGACGCCAGCACCTTCTTCAAAACCAACGACGTCTTCGTCGGCATCATCCTGATCGGCGCCATCGGCCTCCTGTCCGACCGCGCGCTCGCCTGGATCGGCCGCCGCTACGTGCACTGGGAGGGCCGTTCATGACCCGCATCGTCAAACCCGTTCCCGGTCTCGGACCGATCTTCGAGGGCTGGGTCTCGCCGGGCGTGCGGGCGGGGGACTTCGTGTTCACCGCCGGCGTCATCGGCGCCGATCCGGTCACCGGCAAGGTGGTGGAGGGCGTCGAGGCCCAGATCCGGCGCATCTTCGAGGAGCTGGACCTGATCCTCACCGCCCACGGCTCCGGCCTCGCGCACGTGGTGCGGCTGACCATGTACTTCACCGACCGGCCGACCCAGTGGCCGGTGCTGGACCGCATCCGGCGCGAGCTGTTCCCGGTCGATCCGCCCGCCACCACCGGCGTCGGCGTGACCGCGATCGAACAGGGCGCCGCGGTCGAGATCGAGGCGATCGCCATCGTCCCGAAGGACGCCGCGCCCGCGACGGAGGCCGGCCGATGACAGCCCGGACCAACGCCGCACCCGCTCCCGCCGCGGACGAGGATCTCGCTCGGCTCTCGGCGGCGGAGCTCGTCGCGCTCTACCGTTCCGGCGAAGCCTCGCCGGTGGAGGCGGTCGAGCAGACGCTCCGGCGCATCGCCCGGCTCGATCCGGTCGTGAACGCCTTCGCGCTGCTCGATCCGGACGCCGCCCGGAAGGACGCCGCCGCCTCCGAGGCCCGCTGGCGCGCCGGCGCGCCGCTGAGCGCCATCGACGGCGTGCCCGCCACGCTGAAGGACCTGCTCACCGCCAAGGGCTGGCCGACGCTGCGCGGCAGCCACGCGGTCGACCCCGACCAGGCGTGGGACGAGGATTCGCCCGCGGCGGCGCGGCTGCGCGAGGCGGGCGCGGTGCTGCTCGGCAAGACCACCACGTCCGAATTCGGCTGGACGGCGCTCGCCGACAGCCCGCTGACCGGCGTCACCCGCAACCCGTGGGACCTGTCCCGGACGTCGGGCGGCAGCAGCGGCGGCGCGGCGGTCAGCGCCGCGCTCAACCTCGCCCCGCTGAACGTCGCGACCGACGGCGGCGGCTCCACCCGGCTGCCGGCGTCGAACTCGGGCGCCTTCGGGCTGAAGCCCACCTTCGGGCGGATCGCCGGCTACCCGTCCGCCCACACCCAGACGCTGTTCCACGTGGCGCCGCTGACCCGCACCGTCGCCGACGCCGCGCTGCTGCTGGACGCCATCGGACGGCCCGACCCTCGGGACTGGCACGCGCTGCCCCGCGCGGCCGACGGCTGGCTCGACCGGCTGGACGGCGGCGTCCGGGGCTTGCGGATCGCGTTCAGCCCAGACCTCGGATACGCGCAGGTGGACGCGGAGGTGGCGGAGATCGTCGCCCGCGCCGCGCAGGCCTTCGCCGACCTCGGCGCCCATGTGGAGCCGGTCGAGCTCGGCCTCGACGATCCTCTGACGGTCTACCGCACGCTCGGCGACGCCGCGGTGGCGCGGCTGTTCGCCAACCTGCCCGAGGACCGCCGGTCGCTCGCCGATCCGAACTTCCGGGCGGTGGCGGAGCGGGGCCGCGCCATCGACGCGGTCACCTATCTCGGGGCCGCCGAGGCGCGCGAGGCGCTCGGCCGCCGCTTCGGCCTGTTCCACGAGCGCTACGACCTGCTGCTGACGCCGACCACCGCGACGCCCGCGCTGCCGGCGGACCACGCCGCCGCGACCGGCTCGCGCGGCGTGCCCATGTCGCCCTTCGCCTACCCGTTCAACCTGACGCAGCAGCCGGCCGCGAGCGTTCCGGCGGGCCTGACGACGGCCGGTCTCCCGGTCGGCCTGCAGATCGTCGGCCGGAAATACGCCGAGGCGCTGGTCCTGACCGCCGCGTCCGCGTTCGAGGCCGCCCGGCCGTTCCTCCGCGTTCCCGATCCGGCGTGACGCGCCGGTTTCCCCACTCCTCCTCCCCCTCTCAAGAGCCGCACGCCATGACGCCCTTTTCCCTCCGTCCCATCCGCCGCCTCGTCGCCGCGACCCTCGTCGCGTTCGCCTCCGCCGCCGCGCCCGCCGTGGCGCAGGACATCGTGATCGGCGAGGGCCTCAGCGCCTCGTGGGGCCAGTTCTACGTGGCCGACAGCGACAAGCTCTGGGAGAAGCAGGGGCTTGCCCCGAAGGCCGTGACCTTCCCCTCCGGCCGGCTGGTGCTCGACGCGCTGGTGGGCGGCGGCGTCGTGATCGGCACCGCGGCGGAGACGCCCGTGGTGTTCGCGGCGCTGAACGGCCTGCCGGTGCGCATCATCGGCACGCTGAACCGGCACGAGCCCTTCGACGTGGTCACCTCCACCGGCGTCACCTCGATCGGGCAGCTCAAGGGCAAGAAGATCGGCTATTCGCAGGGCACCAACGCGCATTACTACCTGCTGAAGGCGCTGGATTCCGCCGGCCTGAAGCTTTCCGACGTCACCGCCGTCAGCCTGACGCCGTCCGACTTCGTGACCAGCCTCGACAAGGGCGCCCTCGACGCCTTCGTCTGGACCGAGCCGCACATCTCCCAGGCGCTCGCCCTCGGCAAGGGCCGCTTCCACGCGCTGAAGACGCCGGGCCTCTACTTCGGCTACTCGGCGATCATCACGCTGCAGTCCACCATCGACCAGAAGCCGGAGCTGCTGACCAAGGCCTTGAAGGCGCTGATCGAAGCCGACCAGACCTTCAAGACCGACCCCGAGCGCGCCATCGCCATCGTGTCGGAGAAGATCAAGCTCTCGCCGGAGGTGACGAAGGGCTTCTGGGACCGCTTCAACTTCCAGATCGGTCTCGACCGGCCGAAGCTTGTCGCGGACCTGAAGGCGCAGGCCCAGTGGGCGATCGAGAACAAGCTCGTGCGCCCGGATGCGACCGTCCCCGACTTCGACAAGGTCGTGGTGGGCGACCTGCTCGAGGCGGCGCAGCGCAAGTGAGCGCCGCGCCCCAGCCCGCCGCGCCGGCGCTGCGCGCGGTCGTCCCCGCCCCCCTGCTCGAGATCGAGCGCGTCGCGCACGTGTATCGCTCGGCGCTGGGCGAGGAGACGACCGCGCTCGACGGGGTGTCGCTCGCGATCCCCCGGGGCGCCTTCGTGTGCCTGCTGGGGCCGAGCGGCTGCGGGAAGACCACGCTGCTCAACATGATCGCGGGCTTCGTGACGCCGTCCTCGGGCCGGATCCTCGTCGGCGGCGAGCCGGTGCAGGGGCCGAGCCCGAGCCGGGGCGTGGTGTTTCAGGACTACTCGCTGTTCCCGTGGCTGACCGCGGGGCAGAACGTGGCGTTCGGGCCCCGCATGGCGGGGCTCGGCGCGGCGAAGCGCCGGGCCTCGGCGCAGGCGCTGCTCGAACTGGTGGGCCTGCCGAACGTCGCCGACCGCTACCCCGCCGAACTGTCCGGCGGCATGAAGCAGCGCGTCGCGATCGCCCGCGCGCTCGCCACCGATCCGCAGCTGCTGCTGATGGACGAGCCCTTCGCCGCGCTCGACGCCATGACCCGCGCTGCCCTGCAGCGCCAGCTGCTCGACATTCACGCCGCCCGGTCCAAGACCGTGCTGTTCGTGACCCACAACATCGCCGAGGCCATCACGCTCGCCGACCGGGTGATCGTGATGTCGCCCAACCCCGGACGGGTGGCGGCGGATGTCGCCATCGACCTGCCGCGGCCGCGCGCGCGCACCGGGGCGGGCTTCGTGGCGCTCTACGCGCGGCTCGCCGACGCGCTTGGCGCCGAGGGCACGGAGTAGATCCATGGCTCAAGGCTCCTTCAGCCGCTCCGCCGGTCTCGGACTGGTTGGAACTGGCGGCTTCCTGATCGCGTGGGAGACGCTGAGCCGCAGCGGGCTCGTCAGCCCCGTGATGCTGCCCGCCCCGAGCGTCGTGCTGGCCTCCGCCGTGACGCTCGCTGAAAGCGGGGAGCTCGGCGCCCATCTCGGCGCCAGCCTGTGGCGCGCGGCGCTGGGCTTCGCCATCGGCGCGGCGCTCGGCGTCGCGTTCGGCGTCGCCTTTGCGCGCTCGTCGCTGCTGCACGGCCTGTTCAACCCGATCGTGCAGGTGTTCCGCGCCATCCCCTCGCTCGCCTTCGTGCCGCTCGCCATCTTCTGGTTCGGCATCGGCGAGACCTCGAAAATCTTCCTCATCGCCTGGGGCGTGTTCTTCCCCGTCTGGGTCAACACCTTCATCGGCGTGCGCGACGTGAACCCGCTGCTGGCGCGCGCGGGCGAAAGCCTCGGCGCCTCGGGCTGGCGCATGCTGGCCTTCGTGGTGCTGCCGGCCGCGCTGCCGATGATCCTCGCAGGCCTCCGGGTCAGCCTCTCCATCGCCATGGTGCTGCTGGTCGCGGCCGAGCTCGCGGGCGCGCTCTACGGCGTCGGATACCTGATCCAGGTGTCGCAGCAGGTGTTCCGGGTGGACCTGATGTTCGTCGGCCTCGCGGTGCTCGGGCTGATGGGCTTCGCCGCCGACCTCGCCTTCGAGGCGGCCGTGCGGGCGCTGTTCCCCTGGTACGGCGCCCGCCAGACCGACGCCGCGCGCCCACGCGGCCGCGAGCCCCGCCTCACGTCGGGCGCCTGAACGCGCGCCTTGGCCCCCGTCTGAACCGAAAGCCGCAGGATGACGAAGGACGCCTTCACACCGATCGAGCGCGCCGTGCTGGAGCGCATCACCGAGCCGGCCTGGCTCGATCTCGCCACCGCGCTGATCCCGGCGGGCCAGCCCGAGGCCGAGAACCCGCTCGACCCCGACGAGCCCCCGGCGCGGGAGGAAGGCGCCGCGCTTTACGTCGCCGGCCTGATCCGCTCCTACGGCTTCGAGGTCGAGCTGGTCGCGAAGCGCGAGGGCCGGCCGAACGTCATCGGCGTGCTGCCCGGCTCGGGCGGCGGGCCGTCGCTGATCCTGAACGACCATCTTGACACCTATCCGGCCGGCGACTGGAGCGCCTGGACCGAGACCGGCGGCCACCCGTTCCGGCCGACCCGGCGCGGCGACCGGCTCTACGCCCGCGGCACGTCGGACACCCGCGGCAACCTCGCGGCGACGCTGCTCGCCGTCCGCGCCATCCGCGAGGCCGGCGTCCGGCTCAAGGGCGAGCTGAAGCTGGTCTACACCGTGGACGAGGAGCGGAACGGCCCGGACGGGTCGATCTTCCTGCTCGACGAAAAGGGGCTTTCGGCCGACCACGTCATCGTCTGCGAGCCGACCGGCTGGACCGAGCCGGACGGGCGCTGGGGCATGGGCGTCGCGGTGGCGAACGGCGGCCATGCGCTGGTGGAGGTCACCGTGCGCGGCGTGAAGACCCATCTCTGGCGCCCCGACACCGGCGTCAACGCCGGCTCGAAGCTCGCCCGACTGATCCCGCGCGTCGAGGCCACCGCCTTCGCCCACGAGCCGGCGCTTCGCGCGGGCGGCACCCCGCCGCTCGCCGCGGTGCTGCGCGTCGGCGCGGGCGAACCCCGCGAGCTGCAGTTCACGCCCGACCGCGCCCGCGCCGTGTTCGGGGTCGTCGGCCTCGTGCCCGGCCATACCGCGAAGAGCGTGCTCGCCGACATCGAGGCGACGCTCGACGCCGCCCGGTCGGAGGACCCCGACCTGATCGTCGAGGCGCGGCTCGCGCCCGGATCGCTGTTCGTGTCCGCGACGCTCGAACAGGACGAGGCGGCGCAGCCGACCGCCGCCCTGTCGCAGGCCTATGAGCGGGTGCTGGGCGCCCCGCCGCGGCTCTACCGCAAGAACGCCTTCAACGACACGATCCGCTTCTCCGAGCGCGGCCTCCCCGCCATCACCTTCGGCCCCGGCGAGGACGGCTGGCCGCCGGTGAACGAGTACATCCACATCGACAAGGCGGTCGCCGCCACCAGGGTGCTGGCCCTGACCATCCTCGACCTGCTCGGCGCGGAGGCGCAGGCGTGAGCGCGCTCGACGGTCTGGCGCTCGACTTCGCCTCCGTCCGTCGGGCGCTGGAGGACGGCGTGTCCGTGGAGCGGCTGGTGGGCGAAAGCCTGCGCCGGGTCCGCGCCGCCGCCCATGACGGCGTGTTCCTCGCCATCGCCGAGGACGACGCGGCGCTGGCCGCCGCCCGCGCGGTGGACCAGAAGCGCGCGAACGGCGTGGCCCAGCCGCTCGCGGGCCTCGCCGTTTCGGTCAAGGACAACGTCCATGTGGCGGGCCTGCCCACCACCGGCGACTGCGCGGCGATCGACCTGCGCCCGCAGGAGAGCGCCCACGCCGTCGCCCGTCTGGAGGCGGCCGGGGCCGTGGTGGTGGCCAAGAACACGCTCGACCAGTTCGCGACCGGCCTCAACGGCACGCGGACGCGCGAGCCCCTGTGCCGCAACGCGGTCGATCCCGCCTACATCCCCGGCGGGTCCAGCTCCGGCTCGGCGGTGGCGGTGGCGCGGGGGCTGGTGTCGTTCGCGATCGGCACCGACACCGGCGGCTCGGGCCGGGTTCCCGCCGCCTGCAACGGCGTCGTCGGCGTCAAGCCGACGGTCGGCCTCGTGAGCGGCCGGGGCCTGCTCTACAACAGCCGCCTGTTCGACACGCTCTCGGTGTTCGCGGCCTCGCCCGCCGACGCCTACGAGATCCTCGACGTCATGGCGGGCCACGACCCCGCCGATCCCTTCAGCCGGGAGGACGCGGACGCGGTCGAGCTGCGCCCTCGCGCCGGCGCCGGCGTTCTCGCCACCATCCAGTCGGACCAGCTGCGCTTCTTCGGCGACCCTGCGGCGGAAGCGGCGTTCGCGGCCGATCTCGCCCGCCTGAAGGCCGCGGGCTTCGCGCTGACGGAGATCGACTTCGCGCCGTTCGCGGAAGCGGGCCGGCTCGTCTTCGGCTCCGCCTTCGTGGCCGAGCGGCTCGTGGACTACGGCGACGTCCTCGCGCAGAGCCCGGACGACGTCCATCCGGCGGTGCGGGCCTCGATCGAGCCGGGGCTGGCCTATTCCGCGCAGGACGCCTTCGAGGCGATCTATGCGCTGGCCGCGCTCAAACGCCGGGCGGCGCTCGCGCTTCACGGCGTCGACGCGCTGGTGGTCCCGTCCACGCCCACGATCTTCACGATCGAGCAGCTGCTGGCGGAGCCGATGACGCTGAACGCGATCATGGGCCACTACACCTACTTCGCCAATCCGCTCGATCTCTGCGCCGTGGCCGTGCCCGGAACCGGCCGTGCGGACGGGCTGCCCTCGTCCGTCACCTTTCTGGCCCGCGCCGCGCAGGACGGCGTGATCCGCCACATCGCCGACCGCTTCGCGGCGCAGGCGGACATGCGCCTTTCGCCACGGCGAACCGCCTGACAGCTGCGCGGAAGCTTCGAGCCGCTCAGCTTCGTCCCGTCACGGAAACGCCTTTTTTAATGAGGGGGAGGCCGCGCTCGCCCGTTCACACTCCGGATGATCATCGGGGGAGTGGGACGTGAAGGTGAGTGGCATGGGCACGCTGAGGCTCGGGATGACCGGCGCCGCCGTCGCGGGGACGGCGCTTTTCGCCATGGGGCCGGCCATGGCCCAGAGCGACGAAACCCGTCGCGCGAACGCCGCCGACGGACAGGTTCAGGTCCAGCGGGCGTCGCAGTCGTCGGACGCGGTCGCGCTCGACGAGATCCGGATCGAGGGCGCCGGCCCGGCCCGGCGCGCGCCGTCCACGGGCACGCTCGGCCAGCCGCCGGCGGCCTATGCGGGCGGGCAGGTGGCGACCGGCGCCCGGCTCGGCATGCTGGGCAACCGCTCGATCCTGGAGACCCCGTTCAGCGTCACCGGCTACACCGAAAAGCTGATCCGGAACCAGCAGGCCAGGTCGATCGCCGACATCGCGCAGAACGATCCGTCGGTGCGCAACGACGCGCCGACCTTCAGCGAACGCGACGCCTTCTTCATTCGCGGCTTCTCGGTCACCAATCTGGACGTGGCCTATGACGGCCTGTTCTACATCGCCAACGCTCGCCGGCACTTCCTTGAAGGCGTCGAGCGGGTCGAGATCCTGAAGGGACCAAGCGCTTTTCTCAATGGCGGCGTCGGCCGCGTCGGCGGCACCATCAATCTGGTCCCGAAGCGCGCCACGGACGACCCGCTGACGCGGGTGACGACCAGCTACAACAGCGACGCTCTGTTCGGAACGCATGTGGACGTTGGCCGCCGTTTCGGCGCCAACAAGGAATGGGGCGTCCGCCTCAACGGCTCGTACCGCAACGGCGACACCACGCTCGACAAGAACGAGGTTGAAGTCGGCGTGGCCTCGCTCGGCCTGGACTACAGCGGCGAGCGGTTCCGCGCCTCGCTCGACCTGAACCACTCAACCCAGAATCTCGAAGCGCCCACGTCGCTGTTCAACGCGGCCGCTGCGGGCTTCAATATCCCTCGCGCGCCGAGGGGCAAGAACACGGCCAACTCGTTCGAGTATCACGACAGCGAGTACAACATGGCCGCCGCTCGGGTCGAATACGATATTCTGCCTGAAACGACGGTCTATGCTGCGGCGGGCGCCAGCCGTTATCGTGAGGACTTCCTGACGTCGTCTTACACCATTCTCAACAGGAATGGCGACGCGACGGCGACGCTCGCGATCCAGCCGCAGCAGATTCAGGGCTTCACCGGCGAGGCCGGCGTCCGATCGAAGTTCCAGACCGGCTTCCTCGGCCACAGACTCAGCGTGTCCGCCTCCAAGGCGCTGAACGAAAACTATCGCGGCGGCTTCGTTCCATCCTCCATCGTGCTTCCGGGGTCGTACCCGACCAACATCTACAATCCGTCCGGCGCCCCCGGCGGCTCGGTCGACACCAGCGGATTCCCGCGCTCGAACGACCTGCCGCTGTTCGCGGACCTGCTCCTCACCAGCGTCGCGGTGTCCGACACGCTGTCCATCGCCGAGGATCGCGTCCAGCTTACGGTTGGCGGTCGCTACCAGCATATCAAGTCGCGCAGCTTCAACACCCGCCCGGATCGTGGCGTGGTCGGTGTGCGCAACTACTATTACGAGGACGAACGCTTCAGCCCCGCAGTGGCCGTCACTGCGCGCGTGACGGAGAACTTCTCAGTCTACGCCAGCTATGTGGAGGCGCTGACCGAAGGTCCGACGGCCTCCGGCACGTCCGCGACGGTGACCAACGCCGGCCAGATATACGCGCCTGTCGTCAACAAGCAGCGAGAGGTCGGCGCCAAGTATGATTTCGGTTCGTTCCTGGTAACCGCCGCCCTGTTCGAGATCCGGCAGCCGAACGGCTTTGTCACGCCAGCTGCTGTAGGAGCCCCCGATCAGCGCGGAACGTTCGACGTCAACGGGCGACAGGTCAATCGGGGCCTGGAGCTGACGGTGGCCGGCGAGCCGCTCGAAGGCGTGCGTCTTCTGGGCGGCGTGACGTTCCTCGACCCTGAACTGGAGAAGACGGGTCTCACGATCGACACGAATGGAGACGGCGTTCTGGACAAGAACGTCAATGGCAACGATGTGCCCGGCGTCGCCCGCACGGTCGTCACCCTCTATGGCGAGTACGACCTGCCGTGGTTCGCGCGCGCGCTCACCGTCACCGGCCGCGTGGTCTACAATGGGAAGACCTATTACAATCAGGCCAACACCCAGAGGGTGCAAGACTGGACGCGGTTCGATCTCGGCGCCCGCTATGCTTTCAATGGCCCGGCGGACAAGCCGGTGGTGATCACCGCGAACGTGCAGAACGTGTTCAACAAGGCCTATTGGTCCTCGTCGGCCCGCGGCTATCTCGCCGCCGGGGCGGGGCGGACGTTCATGCTGTCGGCGTCGGTGGACTTCTGACGCTTCGCAATCCAAGCCTTCAAGAAGGGCGCGCCGGCTGAAACGCCGGCGCGCCCTTCTTGTTTGTCGCGGCCGTCAGAGGCTGCGGAGGTGGCGGGCGGGGGCTTCGCCCAGCACGCGGAAAGTGCCGACCAGCCCGAGGACCACCGTGACCGCGAGCGCCGCGAGCGCCGCGCCGCCGGCGCCGAGCGGATCGAACACGAAGCCGATGCGCATGATGTTCGCCGTCACGCCCCAGGCGGCGAACGAGCCCACCACCAGCCCGAAGGCCGCGGTGACGAGGCCGAGCAGGGCGTATTCCGCCGCCATGGCGCCGAGCAGCCGGGCGCGGGTGGCGCCCAGCGTCTTCAGCACCACCGCCTCATAGGTGCGGCGGCGGCGTCCGGCGGCGAGCGCCCCGGCCAGCACCAGCACGCTCGCCACCAGCGTCACGCCGCTCGCGGCCCGGACCGCCAGCGCCAGATTGCCGACCACCTCGTTCACGGTGGTCAGCGCGTCCTTGACGCGGATGGCGGTGACGGACGGGAAGGCGCGGGTGAGGTCGCGCAGCAGGCCGAGCTCGGTGGCGTCGTCGGCCCCATCGGGGAAGGCGACGGTGGCGAGGTTCATGTAAGGCGCGCCGGCGAAGGCGTTGGGCGAGAACACCATGAAGAAGTTGATGCCCATGGTCTCCCACTGGATGCGTCGGAGATTGGCGATCTTCGCCGTCACGGTGCGGCCGAGCACGTTGACCGACACCTCGTCGCCCACCTTGAGGCCGAGCCCGTTCGCGAGCCGCTGGTCGAAGGAGATCAGCGGCGGACCGGCGTAGTCCTTCGGCCACCAGTCGCCCTCCACCACGGTGGAGCCCTCGGGCGGGCTTTCGGCGAAGGTCACGCCCCGGTCTCCGCGCAGCGCCCAGCGGCTTTCGGGATCGACTTCCGCCTCTTCCGCCGACACGCCGTTCAGCGCGGTGATGGCGCCGCGCAGCATGGGCACGCTGTTCAGCTCCGCGCCGGGGGCCTTGTCCTGCGCGAGCGTCGCGAAGGCGTCCTTCTCGGCGGAGGGGATGTCGAGGAAGAAGAAGGCCGGCGCCTTCTGGGGCAGCTCGCTCGAGAGCTGGCCGCGGATGGAGGCGTCGATCTGGGTCAGCGCCACCAGCAGCGCGAGGCCCAGGCCGAGCGACATCACCACCGAGGGCGTCAGCGCGCCCGGGCGATGCACGTTGGCGAGCGCGAGCTTCAGCTCCAGCCGCTTCGGGCGCGGCAGACGCGCGGCGAGCGCCATCACCCCGCTCGCCACCAGCCTCAGCGCCACGAAGGCGGCGACGGAGGCGCCGACGAAGGTGACGGCGATCCGCCGGTCATAGGCGGCGTAGACGGCGAGGCCGCACAGCGCCAGCGCGGCGAGGACGGTCGCGGCCATGTAGAAGGCGCGCGGCCAGCGGGCCTCGGGCGCGATCTGGTCGCGGAACAGCGCCGCCACCGGCACGTCATGGGCGCGGCCGAGCGGCCAGACGGCGAAGGCGAGCGCGGTCAGCGCGCCGTAGGTCGCGGCGAGCAGCAGCTCCCGGGGATAGACCGACATGGCGAGCGGCAGCGGCGTCACGGTCTCCAGCGCGCGCGCGGCGGCGAAGGGAAGCACGGCGCCCGCAGCCAGCCCCAGCGCCACGCCGAGCGCGCCCAGCGCCGCCACCTCCGCCAGATGGATCAGGAACACCGTGCGGCCCGAGGCGCCGAGGCTTTTCAGCACGGCGATGGTCTCGCGCTTGCGGTCCACGAAGGCGTTGACGGCGTTGGCGACGCCGACGCCGCCGACCATCAGCGCGGCCAGCCCGACGATGGTGAGAAACTGGGTGAAGCGGTTGACGTTGCGCTCCAGCTGCGGCGCGGCGTTGAGGCGCGAGCGGGCCTCGAAGCCCGCGTCCTTCGCCTCGCGCTCCACGTCGGCGATGAGGGCGCCCACCTCCGCGTCGCCGCCGGCTTGGGCCATGGCCACGGGGTAGCTCCAGCGCACCAGGCTGCCGGGCTGGATCAGGCCGGAGGCGCGCAGGGCCTCGGTGGAGATCAGCGCGCGCGGCCCGAAGCCGACGCCGCCGGAGAGCTGGTCCGGCTCCCGCTCCACGGTGGCGCGGATGGCGAAGGTGGTGGTCCCGAGCTCGATCCGGTCGCCGACCTTGAGGCTGAGGCGCGCCAGCAGCGCGGGATCGACCGCGACGCCCGGAACGCCGTCCTGTGGCGCGAGCAGTTCGGCGAGCGGCCGGTCGGGGGCGAAGCGCGGCGCGCCCACCAGCGGCCAGGCGCCGTCCACGGCCTTCAGCTCCACCAGCGTGGCGTCGCCGGCCGGCGTGCGCGCCATGGCCCGAAGCGCGCCGATGGTGGCGACCCGGCCCTTCGCCTCCAGAACGGCGCGCTCGGCCGGCGTCGCCTCCCGGTGCATCAGCGAGAACGAGGCGTCGCCGCCGAGAATGGCGCGGCCCTCCCGCTGCAGCCCTTCCGCGAGGCCGCGGGCGAGCGAGCCCACGCCCGCGATCGCCGCCACGCCGAGCGCGAGACACAGCAGGAACACCATGAAGCCCTGCACGCCGCCGCGCAGCTCCCGCGCGGCGAGCTTGAGGATGACGCCGCCGTTGAACCCGCCGGCGCGGCTGCGGACGGGCGCGGTCTCGGCCGCGATCTCGCTCACGCCGCGGCCTCGGCGGCGGACTCGATGTGGCCCGAGCGCAGGCGCACGGTGCGGGCGCAGCGGGCGGCGAGCGCAGGGTCGTGGGTGACGAGCACCAGCGTGGCGCCGCGCTTCGCGGTCTCCGCGAACAGCATGTCGGCCACCTGCCGGCCGGTGGCCTCGTCCAGATTGCCGGTGGGCTCGTCCGCCACCAGCAGCTCGGGCCGCACGCTGAGCGCGCGGGCGAGC
>NZ_JBHTMX010000042.1:0-19642 GCF_042679725.1 Methylopila musalis | reverse complement strand
GGGCCCGCGCCACGCTGCCGGCGCTGCGCAGCGGCGACCCGCTGTCCTTCGCGCTCCGGGCGCCGGAGGTTCTGGACGCGGTGCGCGCCGCCCTCGGCGGCCGCGCGCCCATGGTCACGTCCTACGCCGAGCGGGTGCCGATCGAGCGCTGGTTCGAGGTGAGCGTGACGCCGATCGTGTTCGACAAGGTCGGCGCGGGCGCCGCGGTTGTGACGCTGCGCGACCTGACCGAGCAGCGCCGGTCGGAGCGCAT
Source organism: Methylopila musalis (assembly GCF_042679725.1). NCBI lineage: Bacteria > Pseudomonadati > Pseudomonadota > Alphaproteobacteria > Hyphomicrobiales > Methylopilaceae > Methylopila > Methylopila musalis. Next base: position 19,389 of record NZ_JBHTMX010000042.1, on the reverse strand, counting down.
GCGGGTCGACTTCATCGCCAACGCCAGCCACGAGCTGCGCACGCCGCTGGCCTCGCTGCTGGGCTTCATCGAGACGCTGCAGGGCCCCGCCCGCAACGACGTGGAGGCCCGCGCGCGCTTCCTCGAGATCATGCGCACCCAGGCGGGCCGCATGTCGCGGCTGATCGACGATCTGCTGTCGCTGTCCCGCATCGAGCTCAAGGCCCACGTGCGGCCGGACGACGCCGTCGAGATCTCCGGCATCGTCAGCTCCGTCATCGACGCCATGGCGCCGCTGGCGCGGGACCGGAACGTGGAGCTGGGCTTCACGCCGCCGGACGCGCCGGTCTGGGCGCTGGGCGACCGGGACGAGCTCATCCGCGTGGTCGAGAACCTGATCGAGAACGCGGTGAAATACGGCGCGGCGGGCGGCCGGGTCGAGACCTCCGTCACGGCCGAGCAGGGGCCGCAGGGGGTGCGGATCGCGGTGCGGGACTTCGGCCCCGGCATCGCGCCCGAGCATCTGCCGCGCCTGACCGAGCGGTTCTACCGCGGCGACGCCCAGGCCTCCCGCGAGGCCGGCGGCACCGGGCTCGGCCTCGCGCTGGTGAAGCACATCCTGCAGCGCCACGGCGGCCAGCTCGCGATCGAGAGCCGGCTCGGCGAGGGCGCCCTGTTCACGGCGACGCTTGATCCGACGCCGAAAAGCCCGCCCTCCGTGACGCCCGAGGCCCTGACGGCGGCGGGCTGACACGGCCTTCGGCTGCGCCCCCGAAGCGTACCGACCAAAGTGTGATCCGGCGATCAAAAGCCCTCGCGCGCTCGGGAGGCGCGTGTCACACAACTGTCGTCCAAGTTTCATAGAAGCGTGACGACGGGCCTCTAGGGTCCGCCCCGTTCCCCCCGGGACGGACCGGAGGGCGATGACGGTCGGCGACGGCGCCGCCGTTTTCGATGACAGCGCATTAACGACGATCACATGAAGGAGAGGCGCGTGAAGCTCTTCACGATGTCCAGCACCATCGCGCTCGCGTTCGCGGGCGTGCTCGCGGCCGGCGCCGCCAGCGCCCAGTCCCGCGACCAGATCCGGATCGTCGGCTCCTCGACGGTCTACCCGTTCACCACCGCGGCCGCCGAGCAGTTCGGCAAGGCCGGCCAGTTCAAGACCCCGGTGGTCGAGTCCACCGGCACGGGCGGCGGCTTCAAGCTGTTCTGCGGCGGCGTCGGCGCCGGTCACCCGGACGCGGTGAACGCCTCGCGCGCCATCAAGAAGTCCGAGTTCGACGACTGCAACAAGAACGGCGTCAGCGAGATCATCGAGCTGAAGGTCGGCTTCGACGGCATCGTGCTCGCCAACTCCAAGAAGGGCCCGGACTTCAAGGTCACCCGCCAGCAGCTGTTCCTGGCGCTCGCCAAGGAAGTGCCGGGCGCGGACGGCAAGCCGGTCGCCAACCCCTACAAGGCCTGGAACGACATCGACCCGTCGCTGCCGGCCGAGAAGATCGAAGTGCTCGGCCCGCCCCCGACCTCCGGCACCCGTGACGCCTTCCTCGAGCTGGTGATGGAGAAGGGCGCCGAGAAGATCGAGAGCCTCGCCGCGCTCAAGAAGTCCGACTCCAAGGCCTTCGACAAGGCGTGGAAGACCATCCGCGAGGACGGCGCCTACATCGACGCCGGCGAGAATGACAACCTGATCGTGCAGAAGCTCGAGGCCAACCCGAAGGCCGTCGGCATCTTCGGCTACTCGTTCCTCGAAGAGAACGCGTCGCAGATCAAGGGCGCGAGCGTCGAGGGCAAGGCCCCGACCTTCGAGGCCATCGCCGACGGCTCCTACAAGGTCTCCCGCCCGCTGTTCGTCTACTTCAAGAAGCAGCATGTGGGCGTGATCCCGGGCCTCAAGGAGTTCCTCGCCGAATACGCCTCCGACAAGGCGATGGGCGAAGAGGGCTACCTGTCCGAGAAGGGCCTCGTGCCGCTTCCCGAGGCCCAGGCCCACGAGGCCGAGGACGCCGCCAAGAAGCTCGTGACGATCTCCGCTCCGGCGTCCTGATCCGAACCGACCATGATCAACGGCGCCGCGGGGCGATCCTCCGCGGCGCCGTTCGCCCGTCTCCGGTTCGGGAGCGGGCGCGCACTTTAGACCCGGCATCGAGCGGAGCGCTCAGCGGATGACGTTCATCTACATTCTCGGCATCGCGCTGGTCGCGATCGGCGCCTATGTCGCCGGCCGCCAGCGCGGCCTGACCTTCGCGGTCGCAGGCGGCGGCGCGGCGCGCATGCACTCGCTGCCCAGCTATCACGGCTTCTATCTGGCGGTCGCCGCCATCGCCCCCATGCTGCTGTGGCTGTTCGCCTGGCAGGCGGTGGCCCCGAAGCTGGTCGAGGCGCAGGCCATCGCCGCCCTGCCGGCGGATCTGGCCCCGACCGACCCGCTGACCTACGGCGCGCGGCTCCGCGAGATCACCACCCTCGCCCAGGGCGGGCAGATCCCCGACGCGGCGCCCGGCGTCCGCGCCGCGGGCGAGACCCTCGCCACCTGGACCATGGTCGCCGACTGGACGCTGCTGGTGGGCGGCTTCGCGCTGGCGCTGCTCGGCTTCTTCTGGGCGGCCCGCCAGCTCTCCCCCGCTTTCCGCGCCCGCAACCGGGTGGAGAAGGTGGTCGGCGTCCTGCTGCTCGCCTGCTCCGCGGTGGCGGTGCTGACGACGGTCGGCATCGTGTTCTCGGTGCTGTTCGAGACGCTGCGCTTCTTCTCCAAGTATCCCTGGTACGACTTCCTGTTCGGCCTGCAGTGGTCGCCCCAGACGGCGATCCGCGCCGATCAGGTCGGCGCCTCCGGCACCTTCGGCGCCGTGCCGCTGTTCGCCGGCACCACGCTGATCATGCTGATCGCCATGCTGGTGGCGGGCCCGATCGGCCTGTTCTCGGCGATCTACATGGCCGAATACGCCAGCCCCCGGGTGCGTTCGATCGTCAAGCCGGTGCTCGAGGTTCTGGCGGGCGTTCCGACCGTGGTGTTCGGCTTCTTCGCCGCCCTCACCGTCGCGCCCTTCATCCGCGCCACCGGCGAAACGCTCGGCCTCCACGTCGCCTCCGAGAGCGCGCTCGCGGCCGGCCTCGTGATGGGCGTGATGATCATCCCCTTCGTGTCGTCGCTGTCCGACGACGTGATCAACGCCGTGCCGCAGTCGCTGCGCGACGGCTCCTACGGCATGGGCGCCACCAAGTCGGAGACCATCAAGAAGGTCATCCTGCCGGCGGCGCTGCCGGGCATCGTCTCGGCCTTCATGCTCGCCATCTCCCGCGCGGTGGGCGAGACCATGATCGTGGTGATGGCGGCGGGCCTCGCCGGCAACCTCACCTTCAATCCGCTCGAGGCGGTCACGACCGTCACGGTTCAGATCAAGACGCTGCTGGTCGGCGACCAGGAGTTCGACAGCCCCAAGACCCTGTCCGCCTTCGCGCTGGGCTTCGTGCTGTTCTTCTTCACGCTGGTCCTGAACTTCATCGCCCTCCGCATCGTGCAGAAGTACCGAGAGCAGTATGACTGACATGACCGCAACCGACGCCGGATCCCCGTCGCGCCGCCGCGCCGTCAGCGAGGAGGCCGCCCGCGCCCTGGTGCGCAAGCGCTACCGCGCGGAGGCCCGCTTCAAGGCCTACGGAATCGCCGCCATCCTGTTCTCGGCCGCGTTCCTGGTCGTGCTGCTGTCCGACATCGTCATCAAGGCGACGCCGGCCTTCACCATCAACCACCTGACGCTGCAGGCGCAGCCGACGGCCGATCAGGTCGATCCGGCCGGCGACCGGTCGGCGGCCTCGCTCGCCCGCGGCGACTACACCGCGGCGGTGCGCGCCTCCTATCAGGCGCTGTTCCCCGGCGTGTCGGGGCGCGCCGAGCGCCGCCAGCTCAACAGCCTGCTGTCGAGCGGCGCCGCGGACGAGCTGCGCGATGAGGTGCGGGCCAATCCGCGCCTGATCGGCCAGACGGTCGAGACGCGCGCCGCCTTCTCCGACGACGCCGACCTCTACTACAAGGGCGCCGTCACCAAGGTCTCCGAGGAGATCGGAGAGGGCGTCGCGACGGCCTCGGCGACCACGGGCGACGTGACCATCACCACGTCCAACCCGGCCTTCTCCGACGATCTGGCCGACATCAAGAACGACCTGTCGGAGACCGCCCGCTCCCGCCGCTTCGAGGTGGAGCGCGTGAAGACCCTGCGCGACGGCATCCTGGCCGACCGGCCGGCCGCCGAGCGCGCGCTGGCCGAAGCCCAGGCCTCGGGCGAGGAGAGCCGGGTCACCATCGCCCGCAACACGCTCGCCAAGATCGACTCCGACGCCGACAGCCTGCGCTCCCAGATGGAGACGCTGGCGGGCGAGGCCGCGGACTTCGAGACGCGGTTCAAGAACCAGAGCGGCGCGGAGACGCTGGACGAGAAGCTGCCGAGCCGGATCGTCGCCATCAACGGCGGCCTCGTGAAGGTGACGAGCCTCGCCGCCGACCGCGTCGAGGGCCGGGTGCTGGTGCCGCTGGAAACCCAGAACGCCGCGCCCGCCGGGCAGTGGAAGGTGCTGATCTACGAGACCCCGGAGAATTCCCGCCGGCTCAACGACCAGCAGGTCGCCTGGCTGGAGTCGCTGAAGCAGAAGGGTCTGGTGACGTCGAGCCTCAACACCGGCTTCTTCACCACCGGCGACTCCCGCGAAGCGGAGCAGGCCGGCGTGCTCGGCGCGCTGGTGGGCTCGCTGCTGACCATGGCGGTCACGCTCGTGCTCTGCCTGCCGGTCGGCGTCGGCGCCGCGATCTATCTCGAGGAGTTCGCTCCGAAGAACCGGATCACGGACATCATCGAGATCAACATCAACAACCTCGCGGCGGTGCCCTCCATCGTCTACGGTCTGCTCGGCCTCGCGGTGTTCCTGAACTTCTTCGGCATGCCGCGGTCCTCCGCGGTGGTCGGCGGCTTCGTGCTCGCCCTGCTGGTGCTGCCCACGATCATCATCGCGAGCCGCGCCGCGCTGAAGGCCGTGCCGCCCTCGATCCGCGAGGCCGCGCTCGGCGTCGGCGCCTCGCACCAGCAGGCGGTGTTCCACCACACCCTGCCGCTGGCGATGCCCGGCATCATGACCGGCACCATCATCGGCATGGCCCACGCCCTGGGCGAGACCGCGCCGCTGCTGCTGATCGGCATGGTGGCCTTCATCGTGGACGTGCCGACGAGCCTGTCCTCGGCGACGACGGTGCTGCCGGTGCAGATCTATCTCTGGTCCGACCTGCCCGAGGTCGCGTTCCAGGCCAAGACCTCGGCGGCCATCATCGTGCTGCTGATGTTCCTCTTCCTCATGAACGGACTTGCGATCCTGCTGCGCAAACGCTTCGAGCGGCGGTGGTGAGCGTGACCGAAGGAGTGTCGACCATGAACGCCAACGTGACCGCCCCGGCCCAGAGCCAGAGCCAGAGCGCGCCCTCCGCCGATCTTGGCGGCGCCGCCAAGATCTCCGCCCGCAACGTGAACGTCTATTACGGCGACAAGCACGCCCTGAAGGACGTCTCCATCGACATGGCCGAGCGGTCGGTCACGGCCTTCATCGGCCCGTCCGGCTGCGGCAAGTCCACGTTCCTGCGCTGCATCAACCGCATGAACGACACGATCTCGATCTGCCGGGTCACCGGCAAGATCACCATCGACGACTATGACATCTACGACTCCGCCCTCGACGTGGTGCAGCTGCGCGCCCGGGTCGGCATGGTGTTCCAGAAGCCGAACCCGTTCCCGAAGTCGATCTACGAGAACGTGGCCTACGGCCCGCGCATCCACGGCCTCGCCCGCTCCAAGGCGGAGATGGACGAGATCGTCGAGGACAGCCTGCGCAAGGCGAGCCTCTGGAACGAGGTGAAGGACCGCCTCAACGACGGCGGCACCGGCCTTTCCGGCGGCCAGCAGCAGCGCCTGTGCATCGCCCGCGCCATCGCGGTGAGCCCCGAGGTGATCCTGATGGACGAGCCCTGCTCGGCGCTCGACCCCATCGCGACTGCCAAGATCGAGGAGCTGATCGACGAGCTGCGCCAGAACTTCACGATCGTGATCGTGACGCATTCCATGCAGCAGGCGGCGCGCGTGTCCCAGCGCACGGCGTTCTTCCACCTCGGCGTCATCGTCGAGACCGGTCCGACCGAGCAGATCTTCACCAGCCCGAACGACCGCCGCACCCAGGACTACATCACGGGCCGCTTCGGCTGACCGGGACGGGAGGGGAGACACCCACATGACCACCACCACCATGCCCGACCACATCGTCAGCGCCTTCGACGCCGACCTCAAGGAGCTTGGCGACAAGCTCGCGGAGATGGGCGGCCTGTGCGAGAAGCTCGTCGCGGAATCCGTCGACGCGCTGCTCACCCGCGACAGCCCGCTCGCCCGCCGGGTGATCGACTGGGACCGCTCCATCGACCGCCTCCAGCAGGAGATCGAGGAGCGCGCCATCCTCACCATCGCCAAGCGCGCGCCGGTCGCCATCGACCTGCGCGAGGTGGTGGCGTCGCTGCGCATCGCCAACGATCTGGAGCGCATCGGCGACCTCGCCAAGAACATCGCCAAGCGCGTCATCGCGCTCGACGGCCAGTTCCAGCCGCCGAAGCTCGCCCACGGCGTGGCGCACATCGCCAACCTGACGCTCGGACAGCTGAAGGAGGTGCTCGACGCCTACACCCAGCGCGACGAGACGCGCGCGCTCGAGGTCTGGAACCGGGACGGCGAGATCGACCAGCTCTACACCTCGCTGTTCCGCGAGCTGCTGACCTACATGATGGAGGATCCGCGCAACATCGGCTTCTGCGCGCATCTTCTGTTCTGCGCGAAGAACGTGGAGCGCATCGGCGACCACGCCACCAACATCGCGGAGACCATCTATTATTTGGTCAACGGCGTTCCGCTGACGGAAGACCGCCCGAAGGGCGACACCTCGAGCTCGACCAAGATCGAGTTCACACCGGGTTGAGCCGATGACGCCACGCGTGATGATCGTCGAGGACGAGGAGCCGCTGACGCTCCTCCTCCGCTACAACCTCGAAGCCGAGGGCTACGCCGTGGAGGCGGTGGCCCGCGGCGACGAGGCCGAGACGCGGCTGCGGGAGTGGACGCCGGACCTGATCCTGCTCGACTGGATGCTGCCGGGGCTGTCGGGCATCGAGCTGTGCCGCCGGCTGCGGACCCGGCCCGAGACCGAACGCCTGCCCATCATCATGCTGACCGCGCGCGGCGAGGAGGCCGAGCGCGTGCGCGGCCTCGCCACCGGCGCGGACGACTATGTGGTCAAGCCGTTCTCGGTGCCGGAGCTGGTGGCGCGGGTGCGCGCGCTGCTGCGCCGGGCCAAGCCCGAGCATGTGGCGACCGTGCTGAAGGCCGGCGACATCGAGCTCGACCGCCAGTCGCACCGGGTGCATCGGCAGTCGCGCGAGATCCATCTCGGGCCGACGGAGTTCAAGCTGCTGGAGTTCCTGATGCAGTCGGCCGGGCGGGTGTTCTCCCGCGAGCAGCTGCTGGACGGGGTCTGGGGCCACGACGTCTACATCGACGAGCGCACCGTCGACGTGCATGTGGGCCGGCTGCGCAAGGCCATCAATCGCGGGCGTCAGCTCGATCCGATCCGCACCGTGCGCGGCGCGGGTTACTCGTTCGACGAGACCTTCGCCCGCACCCAGTGAGGTCAGGGGGCGCCTGACCTCACCTCACGCCGCGACGCCCCGGACCCGATGACGGTCCGGGGCGTCGTGCGTTTCGGCGCATGAAAAAGCCCCCGGCGCGAGGGCGCGCCGGGGGCTGAGTGGCCGCGGACGGGGCGATGGGAGCGCGACCCCGTCAGGTTCGCGGCGAACTTACTCCGCAGGCGCCGCGTGGGCGGGGGCGGGCGCATCGGCCTTGGCCCCGGCCACGACGCGCAGGCGCCAGGGCTTCAGCACCACGATGGCGAGCACGGAGGCGAGGATGTTGGCGCCGGCGGCGATCAGGAACACGCCGTCCCAGGAGCCCTGGCCCTGCTGCACGTAGTTCGCGACCGGCACCAGCAGCGCGGCCGTGCCCTTGGCGGTGTAGAGCATGCCCGCGTTGGTGGCGGCGAACTTGGAGCCGAACGTGTCGGTGCAGGTGGCCGGGAACAGGGAGTAGATCTCGCCCCAGGCGAAGAACACGAAGCCCGAGAGCAGCACGAACCACAGCGGGTCGTGGCCCCAGAGGTAGAGCATGTAGATGCCGATGCCTTCCATGGCGAAGGCGACGAACATGGTGTTCTCGCGGCCGATCTTGTCGGACACCCAGCCGAAGAACGGACGGGTGAGGCCGTTCAGCACGCGGTCGATGGTGGCGGAGAAGGTGACGACCGTCATGGTGAGGCCGAGCAGGGTCACCGGCACCTTGTCGATGTGCAGGTCGGCGGCGATCGGCTTCAGGTTGGCGGTGATCATCAGGCCGCCGGCGCCGACGATGACGAACATGAAGTACATCAGCCAGAAGATCGGCTGACGCACGACCTCGGACGGGCCGTAGTTGCGGCGGCTCTGGATGTTGGCGGCGTTGACGGCGACGCCCGGCGTCTGGCCGGCCTTGGGCGCGCGCAGCAGCATCGACATCACGCAGATCACCACGGCCTGACCGATGCCGAACCAGATGAAGGCGGCCTGGTAGCCGGAATTGGCGATCATGGACTGGATCGGCGCCACGGTCAGCGCCGCGCCCGCGCCGAAGCCCGCGGCGGTGATGCCGGCGGCGAGGCCGCGCTTGTCGGGGAACCACTTCAGCGCGTTGCCGACGCAGGTGCCGTAGACCGCGCCTGCGCCGACGCCGGCGATGATCTGGCCCACGTAGAAGCCGGTCAGCGAGGTGGCGTAGCCGTTCACGACCCAGCCGACGCCGCAGAGCACGCCGCCGAAGGCGACCACGACCAGCGGGCCGTACTTGTCCACGAACCAGCCCTCGACCGGCACCAGCCAGGTCTCGAACAGGACGAACAGCGTGAAGGCCCACTGGATCGCGGCGCGGTCCCAGCCGAACTTGGCCTGAATGTCGGGAACGAAGAACGTCCAGCCGTATTGCAGGTTGGCGATCATCACCATGCAGATGACGCCGACGGCGAGTTGCGTCCAGCGATAGGCGTCGCTGACGCGGTGGCCGGGATCGCCGGCCTCAAGCGCAGAGTGCATTTCCTACCCTCGTGATTTGTTTTGTTGCGCGACCGGTCATCACGGACCACTCACGGATTTGTTATACTGGTATTCGGAATGCCAATAAGGCAAGCGACGAAAGTTGTAGGCGATGTTTTATGCTGCGCCGCACATCGCCGATCCGCCGCGGACCGAGGGCTAAGGAGACGAGGGCATAACGTCGCACAAAGGCGTTCCGCAGGCGCCGCAAGCATAGGTCGAAAGTATGAGCCTCATTGGCATGTGGCATACCAAAATGCCTATCGCTCCGGCGCGAGCCCCGCAAAAACCGAAGAGCTTCTTGCGTCGCAGCAAAAATCGGCCGGCGCGGATCGCGAGGTTTCGTTGACAGCCTTGTATCTGGCATGCCAGATTTCCGGCGATCGAAGAGCCGGCGCGTCCGGCTGGAGCGACGGCGGGCGCTGCGACCAAAGCGCGCGACCTTCGCGGTCGCGAACGCGCCGCCGGCGCGGAAAGGGAAGGCCAAGGGGCCGAAGAGCCCACGTCACCCGCGAATCCAAGGCCGCGGAAGCCGTCCGGACGCCGTCCGGAGCGCGCCTCCGGATGAGCCGCAAAAAGCAAAAAAGAAATCTGGAGGATAACGCCCATGTCGAGCGCCGCACTGAAGATCGAAACCATGCCTGAAGAACAGATGGCCGCGCCCGTGCGCGATCCGCAGATCGACGTCGAGCCCGAGCTCACCGACGGCTTCCATCTCGTCATCGACGCCCTGAAGCTGAACGGCATCGAGACCATCTACGGCGTGCCGGGCATTCCGATCACCGACCTCGGCCGCATGGCGCAGGCGGAAGGCATCCGCGTCATCTCGTTCCGCCACGAGCAGAACGCCGGCAACGCCGCCGCGATCGCGGGCTTCCTGACCAAGAAGCCGGGCGTCTGCCTCACGGTGTCCGCGCCGGGCTTCCTGAACGGCCTGACCGCGCTCGCCAACGCCACCACCAACTGCTTCCCCATGATCCTGATCTCCGGCTCGTCCGAGCGTGAGATCGTCGACCTGCAGCAGGGCGACTACGAGGAGATGGACCAGCTCGCCATCGCCAAGCCGCTGTGCAAGGCGGCCTTCCGCGTGCTGCACGCCGAGGACATCGGCATCGGCGTCGCCCGCGCCATCCGCGCCGCGGTCTCGGGCCGTCCGGGCGGCGTCTATCTCGACCTGCCGGCCAAGCTGTTCTCCCAGGTGATCGACGCCGCCAAGGGCGAGCGCTCGCTGGTCAAGGTGATCGACGCGGCCCCCGAGCAGATCCCGGCCCCGTCGGCGGTCAAGCGCGCGCTCGACCTGCTGAAGGGCGCCAAGCGTCCGCTCATCATCCTCGGCAAGGGCGCGGCCTACGCCCAGGCCGACGACGAGATCCGCGAGCTCGTGGAGCGCTCGGGCATCCCCTACATCCCCATGAGCATGGCCAAGGGCCTGCTGCCCGACACCCATCCGCTCTCGGCCGGCGCGGCGCGCTCGACCGTGCTGAAGGACTCGGACGTGGTGCTGCTGCTCGGCGCCCGCCTCAACTGGCTGCTCAGCCACGGCAAGGGCAAGCAGTGGGGCGAGCCCGGCTCCAAGAAGTTCATCCAGGTGGACATCGAGCCGCGCGAGATGGACTCCAACGTCGAGATCGCGGCCCCGCTCGTGGGCGACATCGGCTCGGTGGTGAAGACGCTGCTCGCCGGCATCGACTCCAGCTGGCCGGGCGTGCCCGCCGACTGGACCTCGACCATCAACGCCAAGAAGGACGCCAACATCGCCAAGATGGCGGCGAAGCTCGGCAAGAACGCCGCGCCCATGGACTTCCACGGCGCGCTGCGCGCGCTGCGCGACGTGATCAAGGAGCGCCCCGACGCGATCCTGGTGAACGAGGGCGCCAACACGCTCGATCTCGCCCGCGGCGTCATCGACATGTACCAGCCGCGCAAGCGCCTGGACGTGGGCACCTGGGGCGTGATGGGCATCGGCATGGGCTTCGCCATCGCCGCCGCGGTCGAGACCGGCAAGCCGGTGCTGGCGGTCGAGGGCGACTCGGCCTTCGGCTTCTCGGGCATGGAAGTTGAGACGATCTGCCGGTACAATCTCCCGGTGTGCATCGTGATCTTCAACAACAACGGCATCTATCGCGGCACCGACGTCGACCCGACCGGCCGCGATCCCGGCACCACCGTGTTCGTTCCGGGCTCGCGCTACGACAAGATGATGGAGGCCTTCGGCGGCGTCGGCGTGAACGTGACGACCCCGGACGAGCTGAAGCGCGCGGTGGACGCCGCCATGGACTCCGGCAAGCCCACGCTGATCAACGCCGAGATCGACCCGGAAGCCGGCAGCGAGAGCGGCAACATCGGCAGCCTCAATCCCCAGAGCGTGGTCAAGAAGAAGAAGTGAAGCGACGATCCGCCGCCGACCAAGGGATAGGGCGGCGGCGGACGGGTTTCATGTATAAGTAATGCCACAACCCTCCTTGACGGCGGCCCCGTCGCGCCGTCAAGGAGGCGGGGATCAAGACGCCGCAGGCTCGTGACGAGCCCGTGGCCAGGGGCTTCCGGAAGGATTGGAGCGATATGAGCAAGGCTCTCGAAGGCGTCCGCGTGCTGGACTTCACCCATGTCCAGTCGGGCCCGACCTGCACCCAGCTTCTCGCCTGGTTCGGCGCTGACGTGATCAAGGTCGAGCGTCCCGGCGCCGGCGACGCCACGCGTCTGCAGCTCCAGGACATTCCCGATGTGGACAGCCTCTATTTCACGATGCTGAACCACAACAAGCGCTCCATCACGCTGGACAGCAAGAACGCCAAGGGCAAGGAAGTGCTCTGGCGCCTCGTGAAGGAATGCGACGTGCTGGTCGAGAACTTCGCGCCGGGCGCGCTCGACCGCATGGGCCTGACCTGGGAGAAGATCCAGGAGGTCAACCCGCGCATGATCCTGGCCTCCGTGAAGGGCTTCGGCCCCGGCCGCTACCAGGACTGCAAGGTCTATGAGAACGTCGCGCAGTGCGCCGGCGGCTCCGCCTCCACCACCGGCTTCCGCGACGGCATCCCGATGGTGACCGGCGCCCAGATCGGCGACAGCGGCACCGGCCTGCATCTGGCGCTCGGCATCGTCACCGCCCTGTTCCACCGCACCCATTCCGGCCGCGGCCAGAAGGTGGACTGCGCCATGCAGGACTCGGTGCTGAACCTCTGCCGCGTGAAGCTGCGCGACCAGCAGCGTCTGGCGCACGGCCCGCTGCGCGAGTACAGCCAGTTCGGCGAAGGGATCGACTTCGACGAGTACGTCCCTCGCGCCGGCAACGACTCCGGCGGCGGCCAGCCGGGCCGCATCCTGAAGTGCAAGGGCTGGGAGCACGACGCCAACGCCTATCTGTACTTCATCACCCAGGCCCCGGTCTGGGAGAAGATCTGCGACGTGATCGGCGAGCCCACCTGGAAGACCGATCCGAACTACGCCACGCCCAAGGCGCGCCTGCCGCATCTCAACGAGATCTTCACGCGCATCGAAGCCTGGACCATGACCAAGACCAAGTTCGAGGCCATGGACATCCTGAACAAGTTCGACATTCCCTGCGGCCCGATCCTCTCCATGAAGGAGATCATCGAGGACGAGGGTCTGTACGACACCGGCACGCTGGTGAAGGTCGATCATCCGACCCGCGGCGAATACGTCTCGGTCGGCAGCCCGATCAAGCTCTCGGGCAGCCCGGTCGAGGTCGAGCGCTCCCCGCTGCTGGGCGAGCACACCGACGAAATCCTGCGTGACGTGCTGGGCTACTCCGACGCCGAGATCTCCGAGATCGAGGGTTCGGGCGCCGTCGGCGTCATCCAGAAGCTCGCAGCCGAATAACACCGCTCCTTGCGGCCCGCCCGTCCGGCGGGTCACGAAAGGGACGCGCGCCCCGCGCCCCCGACGTGACCCCCCGGCGGGCGGTTTTTTTATGATATGGACCGCGCGGCGTTCGTCGGCGTCCTTGCGCGCTCCGGACAGAACGACCTCTGGGAGGACAAGCGCATGCGCATCGTGGTTCACGGCCAGCAGGCTTTCGGCAAGGCGGTGCTTGAGGCGCTGCTCGCGCGCGGCGAGAACGTCGTCGCGGTCTATGTGGCGCCCGAGAAAGAAGGCCAGAAGGCCGATCCGCTGAAGGAGGCCGCGCTTCAGGCGGGGCTCGAGGTGCGTCAGCCCGCCTCCTACCGGTCGGAGGAGGTGGCGGAGCAGTTCCGCGCGCTGAAGCCGGACCTGCAGGTGATGGCCTTCGTCACCCTGTTCGTGCCGTCGAGCTTCCTGAACATCCCGACCTTCGGGTCGATCCAGTACCACCCGTCGCTGCTGCCGGCCTATCGCGGCGCCTCCGCCATCAACTGGCCGATCATCAAGGGCGAGACCGAGACCGGCCTGTCGATCTTCTGGCCCGACGACGGCCTCGACACCGGCGACGTGCTGCTCCAGAAGACCACGCCCATCGGCCCGAAGGACACGCTGGGCTCGGTCTATTTCGACCGGCTGTTCCCGCTTGGCGTCGAGGCCATGCTCGAGGCGGTCGATCTGGTGAAGGCCGGTCAGGCGCCCCGCATCCCCCAGGACGAGGACAAGGCGACCTATGAGGGCCTGTGCCGCAAGGACACCGCCCGCATCGACTGGGGCAGGCCGTGGGAGCAGATCGACCGGCTGATCCGCGGCTGCAATCCCTCGCCCGGCGCCTGGACGACGCTCGACGGCCAGATCCTGAAGGTGCTCGACGCCACGCCGCTGCCGGCCAAGTCCCCGAAGGGCATCGGCGGCAAGCTCGGCGAGGTGGTCGCGGTCGGGCCGGAGGGGATCACCGTGGTCTGCGCCGACGGCCGCTTCCTGATCACCCGCGTGCAGCCCGAGGGCGGCGCGAAGCTCGCGGCCGGCGAGCACGCCGCGTCGTCCAGCCTCGCCGTCGGCGCGCGCTTCGGCGTGTGACCCGGGCGTCCGGGAGCGGAGCCCGCGCGTAACAAACGCATTCCCGTCATGCCCGAGCTCGTCTCGGGCATCCACGACTTCCCTTAGGCGAAAACCCCGGCGTCCAAGTCGTGGATGCCCGCCATACGGCGGGCATGACGGTGTGCGGGTGTCGGCCTTAAGCCTGCCCGGTCCGCCGCAGCAGATAGCTGTCCATGATCCAGCCGTTCGCGGCGCGAGCCTCGGCCCGGCGGCGCACGATCTCGTCGGCGACCTCGCCGACCCGGCCCGCGATCAGGATTTCGTTCGCGGCCCCCACATAGGCGCCCCAGTAGATCTCGACGGACGGGTCGTCCCGGAACGCCAGAAAACTGTTCTCCGCGTCCAGCATCACCGCCACGCTGTCGGTTCCGGCGGGAAAGCCGTCGGCCGCGAGCCGGCGCCCGGTGGTGATCAGCACCGGGCGGCCGATGCTGTTCAGCGTCACCCGATGGCGGGCGGTCAGCGCCTGCAGGCTGCTGACGCCGGGGATCACCTCCCACACGAGGTCGTGCCGTCCGCTCTCCGCGATCGAGCGCACGATGCGGATCGTGCTGTCGTAAAGCGCGGGATCGCCCCAGGCCAGATAGCCGGCGCATTCGCCGTCCGCCATCTCCTCGGCGATCAGCCGCTCCACCGCGGCGCCCTTGCGGTCGTTCAGCTCGTCGACGGCGGCGAGATAGTCCGCCGCGCCCCGGTCGCGCTCGGGCGTGGTCCCTTCCGCGAACCGGTAGGCCCGCTCCGGCCGGATGTAGCGCCGACACACCTCGCGCCGGAGCGCCAGCAGCTCGTCCTTGGACGGGCCCTTCTCCATCAGGAAGAACACGTCCACCGTGTTCAGCGCCTCGACCGCCTGCAGGGTGACGTGGGACGGATCGCCGGCCCCGATTCCGATGATCTTGATGGTCTTGGCCATGGAGCCGCCTTCCCGTGACGTCGCCGTGGGCGAGCGCTTTGTTCTGCGCCGCCCTCACCCGTAAACCCCTCCCCGCGAGGGGGAGGGGGACAGGGCGCGCATGCGCGCTCATTTTTAAGCGGATCAGGCTTTAGCCGCTTCGGCGGGCCGGCGCACGCGGCTTCGTCAGTCGCGTGCGGCCAGCGCCCTCAAACCTGCGACCGTCGCGGTGGGGCTGAGCGCCTCGGGATCGAGCGTCACATGGATCAGCGCCGGGCGTTCCGAGGCCCGCGCCGCCGCGAAGGCGGGGGCGAACGCGCCGGCCTGCGTGACCGAGAACGCCTCCGCGCCATAGGCGCGGGCGAGCGCGGCGAAGTCGGGACTGGCGAGCGCCGTGCCGAAGGGCCGGCCGGGATAGGCCCGCTCCTGATGCATGCGGATGGTGCCGTACTGGCCGTTGTCGATCACGATGACCACCACCGCGAGGTCGTGCTGCACGGCGGTGGAGAGCTCCTGCCCGGTCATCAGGAAACAGCCGTCGCCGGCGAGCGCCACCACCTCCCGCTCCGGATCGAGCCGCTTCGCCGCGATCGCCGCCGGCAGGCCGTAGCCCATGGAGCCGGAGGCCGGCGCGGCCTGGACGCCGTAACGGGTGACGCGGTGGAAGCGGTGCAGCCAGCCGCAATAGTTGCCGGCGCCGTTGCAGATCACCGTCTCCGGCGGCAGCGCGCGCAGAGCCGCCATCACCTCGGCCATCTGGACCGCGCCCGGATGGGGGGGAACGGTCTCCGACCAGGCGAGATAGTCCGCATGGGCCGCCTCGGTCTGCCCCTCCCACGGCAGCGCATTTGGCGGCTGAACCCCTTCGAGCGTGGCGGCGAAGGCCGCGGGCGAGGCCACGATTCCGAGCGCCGGCTGGTAGACCCGGCCGATCTCCTCCGGATCGGGATGGACATGGACCAGCGTCTGCCGGGGGGAGGGAATGTCCAGCAGCTCGTAGCCTTGCGAGGGAACCTCGCTCAGCCGGTCGCCGATCAGCAGCACGAGATCGGCGTCCCTCACCCGCGCCACGAGCTTCGGGTTGGGCGCGATGCCGAGGTCGCCCGCGGCCGACGGATGGTCGGCCGGAAACAGCATCTGGCGGCGGAAGGTGGTGGCGACCGGCAGCCGGAACCGGTCCGCAAATCGGGCGAGGCTCTGGACCCCCTTCGCCGACCAGCGCCCGCCGCCCACGATCGCGATCGGCCGCCGCGCCGCCCAGAGCAGCTTCTGAAGCTGGGCCATGTCGGCGAGGCCCGGCCAGCTTTCCGCGGGCGCGACGGGCGCCGCGTCCGGAACGGTCGCCACATCCGCCAGCATGTCCTCGGGCAGGCCGATCACCACCGGGCCGGGGCGCCCTTGCGTCGCGGTTCGGATCGCCCGCGCGATAAGCTCCGGGATGCGCGCCGCGTCGTCGATCTCCACCACCCATTTGGCGATCGAGCCGAACACGGCGGCGAGGTCCAGCTCCTGAAACGCCTCCCGCCCGCGAAACCGCCGCGCCACCTGCCCCACGAACAGCAGCAGCGGGTTGGAATCCTGCCGCGCCACATGCAGTCCGCTCATGGCGTTGGTCGCGCCGGGGCCGCGGGTGACGAAGCACAGGCCCGGCCGGCCCGACAGCCGCCCCCAGGCGTCGGCCATCATCGCGGCGCCGCCCTCCTGCCGGCAGGTCACGAAATCGAATCCGCCCTCCGCCGCCCGCATGGCCTCGAGCACGGCGAGGTAGCTCTCGCCCGGCACG
The DNA here is from genome assembly GCF_042679725.1 of Methylopila musalis. Classification (NCBI taxonomy): domain Bacteria; kingdom Pseudomonadati; phylum Pseudomonadota; class Alphaproteobacteria; order Hyphomicrobiales; family Methylopilaceae; genus Methylopila; species Methylopila musalis. The sequence goes on along the minus strand of NZ_JBHTMX010000042.1, from coordinate 2,577 downwards.
CCGAAGCCGGTGGCGAGCCCGTTCGCGATCAGCGCGTCCACGAGGATCTCGGCGCCGGAGCGTGGGCGAAGGTCGGTCATCGCGGTCGGTCCGGATCAGGCGGCTCGTGCGGCCGGGGGGAGGGGAGACTCAGCCGCCTTCGCTGACCGCGGCGCGGGCGGCGGTGGCGGGGCCGCGTCCGAGCAGGCCGTCGACCCGCTCCCGCTCGCGCTGGAAGCCCGCCAGCGTCTCGCCGTCCAGCTCGCGGCCGCGCGGCAGCTTGATCTTCATCGGATTGACGAAGCGGCCGTTGATCAGCACCTCGTAATGGAGATGCGCGCCGGTGGAGAGGCCGGTGGAGCCCACATAGCCGATCACCTGGCCCTGCCGCACCCGCGCGCCGGGCGAGACGCCGCGGGCGATGCCCGACATGTGGTTGTAGGTGCTCTCGTAGCCGTTGGCGTGCTTCAGCACCACCTGCCGGCCATAGCCGTTGGACCAGCCGGCCTTCTCCACGTCGCCGTTGCCGGAGGCGACGATCGGCGTGCCGGTGGGGGCCGACCAGTCCACGCCGGTGTGCATCTTGGAGTAGCCGAGCACCGGATGGCGCCGGAAGCCGAAGCCGGAGCGCATGACGCCGCCGCTCATGGGCTTGCGCATCAGGAACTGCTTCGCCGACTTGCCGCTCTCGTCATAGTAGTCGGCGACGCCGTCGTCCTCGGTGGTGAAACGATAGAAGCGCCGCGCCTCGCCGCCGACGGTGAGCGCCATGAAGGCCACCTCGCCCGCGCCGTTCGTCTCGTCGTCCGCGGCGTAGAACACCTCGAAGCTGTCGCCGGAGCGCACCGGGCGGTTGAAGTCCACGTCGTAGGAGACGATCCGCACCATCTCGTCGATGATCGCGGGCGGAACCTGATTCTTCAGCGCGGCCTCGTACAGGCCGTTGTAGAGCCGCATCCGGCCGTCGCCGGCGGGGGCGGCCTCTTCGGCGAGCTCCTCCGCCGACGGCTCGTCGGACAGGTCGCCCACATCCGCGATCGCCACATAGTCGCCCACGTCCGACAGCGCGACCGAGCCCACATGGTCGCCGTTGGCCTCGAACAGGCTGACGCGCACCGGCTGCAGCCGGTTCAGCCCCGGCGCCGCCGAACGGCCCATCAGCACTTTCAGCTTCTGCCCGACCTTCACGGTGGCGAGGCCGTAGCCGTCGCGCCCGCCGAATCGCTGGGCGACGGCCCGGGCGTCCTGCGGCAGGACGCCGGCCTCGCGCTCCAGCGTGGTCTCCAGCGCGCCGTCGGCGGCGATGGCGATCATGCGCTCGCCGGGGCCGGTGGTGGTCTGCGGCTCGGTCGCGGATTTGGCGACCAGGGTGACGTTGGCGACCGGCGGGCCGTCCTCGGCGCCGAAGGGCGCGGGGAAGCCGCCCGCGTTGGGCTCGGGCGCGTAGGCGAGGCGGCTCTGGGCGCCGGGGGTGAGCTGCGTCGCCGCCGAATAGCGCGAGGCGATCTCGAAGGCGGCCGCCTCGCGGACGCGGGCGCGCACCTCGCTCGGCGGCACGGTCGGGCCTTCGTCGGCGCCGATCGTGTGTTTGGAGAGATCGCTCACCACGAAGGACAGGTCGCCTTCGCCCTCCGTCTCCGGCTGGGGCTGCGGGTTCTTGTCCGCCGCCTGCTGGACTTTTAGCGGATCGAACGCCGGAACGTCGCCGGCGCGATCGGTCGGCGCCTGCGCGAGCGTGGCGCTGACGCGCACGAAGGGGCGCATCTTCACCACCTCGCGGTCGCCGTGCCGGGAACTGGCGCTGACGCGGATGAGCGCGCGGGCGGACACCGACTCGGCCTCCGGCGCCAGACGGTCGCCTTTGCGGAAGCCGGCGGGACCGACCTCTTCCGGCGCCGGCCTCAAAGCGGCCAGCAGCCGGGGCGCACCGATGACGCCGGCCTCGCTCTCGAGCGTGGAGTAGATGGCGCCGCCGAGAAGGCCGGCGCCGGCCATGCCGGTCAGCACCGTGCCGACGAACCAGCGCAGGCTGACCGCGCGTGGATCCGGCGGGCCGTCGCTCTGGCCGTCGACGCGCAGCGGCGGCTCCGCGCCGAGGGCGATCGGCGGCCGTGCCTGCGGGGAACTGCGATGAGCGCGACGGGCGGACACGTGGTCGGGCGGCCTCGATCTGTGAAGCGAACGTTAAGAACGCAGGGCAAGCTACCCTCCGGCGCCCCCAAACGCCAATGGCGGGGCGCGGCCGGCGCGTGTTTTCCGCCTGCGTTCGTCCGCGACAGGGATTCGCGACCAGTGCGGCTCAAATGGGGCGTCGCAAAAGAGCCTGCGAAATCAACGATCTGGACGCGCTCGGGCGTGGCGCGCGCGTAAAGCCGGCCGATCCGGGCGCCGGGGCCCTCGGTCTCCCGACCCACGGCGCCATGACCGCGAAATGACAATTTTCTGGAGCGTTTAAGACGGTCCCAACCGCCTCATTCTTGAGCGCCCGGACGCGTTTCCAGGCAGGGCTGCCGCCCGAAGCGGCGGAAAAAACGAAAAAGGCGCGTTGACACCTCGGCGGGGTGCTGCCTATAAAGCGCCACACCGGACGACGGGGCG